>JASLCO010000043.1 GCA_030146505.1 Moraxellaceae bacterium | reverse complement strand
TGCCGGGGCCACCCTTCGGGCCTTCGTAGCGGATCACGATGACTTCGCCTTTCTGCACTTCGCCATTGAGGATGCCGGTGAGCGCGCCTTCTTCGCCGTGATAAACACGGGCCGGACCTTCAAAACGCAGGCCTTCCTTGCCGGTGATCTTGGCAACAGCACCGGTGGGCGAAAGATTGCCGCCCAGGATGACGAGGTGGCTGTCTTTCTTGATGGGCTTGTCGAAGGGATAAATCACCTGCTGGCCTTCCGGATAATCCTTCACCGAGGCCAGATTTTCCGCCAATATCTTGCCGGTGACGGTGAGCACGTCGCCATGCAGCATGCCGGCATCCAGCATGCGCTTCATCAGGGGCTGTATGCCGCCGATGGCGACCAGTTCGCTCATCATGTATTTGCCGGAAGGGCGCAGGTCGGCGAGCAGCGGTGTTTCCTTGCCGAGACGCACGAAATCATCCAGCGTGAGGTCGACATTGATGGCGTGCGCCATGGCGATGAGATGCAGCACGGCATTGGTGGAGCCACCCAGCGCAATCACCACCTTGATGGAATTTTCAAACGCCTTCTTGGTCATGATGTCGGAAGGCTTGATGTCTTTTTTCAGCAGTTCCATCACCTGCTGACCGGCGCGGTAGCAGTCCGAGGCCTTGTCATTGCTGATGGCGTCCTGCGCGCTTGATCCGGGCAGGCTCATGCCCAGGGCTTCAATCGCGGAAGCCATGGTGTTGGCGGTGTACATGCCGCCACAGGAACCGGCGCCGGGAATCGCCACTTCCTCGATCTGCTTCACCTGGATTTCGTTGATGTCGCCGCGTGCGTTCTGGCCCACGGCCTCGAACACGGAAATGATGTCGGTATGGCCTGCGCCCGGCTTGATGGTGCCGCCGTAAACAAAAATGGAAGGGCGGTTCAGGCGTGCCATGCCGATGAGGCAGCCCGGCATGTTCTTGTCGCAGCCACCCACGGCCACGAGGCCGTCAAAGCCTTCGCAGCCGACCACGGCCTCGATGGAGTCGGCAATGATTTCGCGCGAGACCAGCGAATACTTCATGCCTTCGGTGCCGTTGGCGATGCCGTCGGAAATGGTGATGGTGTTGAAGATCACGCCCTTGGCGCCGGCATCGTTGGCGCCTTTCTCGGCTTCCACGGCCAGCTTGTCGATATGCATATTGCAGGGCGTGACCATGGCCCAGGTGGAGGCAATGCCGATCTGCGGCTTCTTGAAATCGGCATCGGTAAAGCCCACGGCGCGCAGCATGGCGCGTGCCGGTGCGGTTTCAATGCCGTCCACGACTTGCGAAGAATATTTGCGGAGATCGTTGTTGTTGCCGTTGTTGTCGCTCATGGGGGATTACCTGTGATGCGTTGAATAGGGGGTGAACCGTGAGCTCGCCGCTGCGCGGCATAGGGTGAACCGTGAACCGTGAAAAGCATCGCGGCTAAAGCCGCTCCCTCATATTGATTCCCTCACCCTTCGGGAAAAGGGGCTTTCCACGGTTCACGATTCACCGCCAGGTGCGCAGCACCGGCATCACGTTTCACAGATTCTTGGAAAATACCTGCGAATTGCGCTGGAGGTTGTAAAGCGCCTTTCTTTCCGTGGGGAGATCATCCACCGGTGTCTGCTTGAAGCCGTGCTCCACGAACCACAGCGCGGTACGCGTGGTCAGCACGAAGAGCTTTTTGAGCCCACGGCCGGCAGCGCGCTTTTCCAGGAATTCCAGAAGCTCGCTGCCGCGGTCGCCATTGCGGTAGTTGGTGTGCACGGCGACACAGGCAATCTCGCCGGAGGCGGGATTCTTTTCATCAGCCGGCAGCGGATAAAGCGCGGCGCAGCCGACGATCATGCCGTCACGCTCGATGACGACAAAATGATTGATTTCCGTTTCCAGGCGTTCACGCGAACGGCGCACCAGGATGCCTTCTTCTTCCAGCGGGCGCATGAGCTCCAGCATGCCGCCGATGTCCTCGATTTCCGCTTCGCGGATTTCTTCGTAAGGATCATTGGTGATGAGCGTGCCGGAACCATCGCGTGTGAACAGCTCCTGCAGCAGGGCGCCGTCGCGCGCATAGGAAATGATGTGCACGCGCTTCACGCCTTCGCGACAGGCAGAGCTGGCGGCATTCATGTGGCGCAGCAGTTCGGTGTCCAGTTTCTTGCCGCGCAGGTACTGGTCCACCTCGTTGGGGATCATTTCGCGCAGCAGGCGGTCGTTGTCGGTGGCGACAATGCCTTCGCGGTCACCCAGGCAAATGAGCTTGTCCGCTTTCAGGGCAACGGCGGCACTCACCGCCACGTCTTCGGCCAGCAGGTTGAAGACTTCGCCGGTGGTGGAATAGCCGGTGGGGCCGAGGATGACGATGTGGTGGTTGACGAGGTTCTTGCCGATGGCCTCCACGTCCACCGAGCGCACTTCACCAGTGAGACCGAAATCCACGCCGTCACGCACTCCGTAAGGTTTGGCGGTGATGAAATTGCCGGAGACGGCGTCGATCTTGGCGCCGAACATGGGCGAGTTGGCCAGCCCCATGGACAGCAGCGCCTCGATTTCCAGGCGGATGGAACCGACGGCATCCAGCACGCCGCGCAGCGATTCGCGCGTGGTCACGCGCAGGCCGTTGTGGAAGGGCGTGGTGATGCCCATCTCGGCGAGGTTCTCGTCGATCTGCGGGCGGGCGCCATGCACCAGCACGAGATTGATGCCCAGCGAATGCAGAAGGGCGATGTCGTGCACGATGTTGTGGAAGTTCTCGTGGTTGACGGCCTCGCCGCCGAAGAGCAGCACGAAGGTCTTGCCGCGGTGGGCGTTGATATAAGGCGCGGAGTTGCGGAACCAGTGTACGTACTGGTCCGACATGGTGTCCTGGAAAGGGGCGTTGCTCACGGCGTGGCGACTCGCTGTGGGGAAAGTGGTCGATTGTAGAGGACGCTGCCCGGAGGGGACAGACAGCTTGCCTTATTTGGCCGGCAGGATCATCGAAGGATCTCCGTCGGGCAGGCGCACATGCCCCAGCAGTTCATTGTGCTGATCCAGCACCAGGGCGGCGTTGCCGTAGCGGCCGCCAAGCAGGATGAAACGGTAGTCCGCTGCGGGCTGATTGCCGTGGGCTGTGCTCCAGCGCTGCCAGTCGCCCGCGCCTTCGCGAGCCCAGTAAGCCTGGAAGCGGCCGGCATTCGCATACAGCTGGTCATGCTGGAAGAGCGGCACCAGCAGTCCGGCCTGGGCGGTGAGTGGCTGCGGATGGCGGGTGGCCTGGTAATAGGCCTTGGCCGCCCCCTTGCCGGTGGGCAGGTTGACGAAAAAGGCCGGTGGCAGCGTGCCGATGCGGGATGACGGCAGGCTCTCGGGGGTGACGCCCTGTTCGGTGAAGGGTTTCATGATGACGGGCAAGGCAAAGCCTTCGCGCATATAGCTGATGGCGACCGGCCGCTGTGTATAGATTTGCCAGCCCCCCCAGGCCATGGCCAGCAACTGCACTGCGGTCAGCGTGATGACATCCACCCGGCGCGCCAGCGGGCTTTTGCTTGGATTGGCCACGAGGATGAAGAGCAGCGGGCCCAGCACGAAATCCACCGAGCACACCAGCATGATGCCGCGCAGGCCGCCGTCCACCCAGAACAGGGCGCCGGGAAACAGCCGCCAGCAACTGATGGCGATGAGTACGGCAAAGGTGGCCCAGAGCAGCAGGTTCCAGCGTGCCATGTGGATCTTGGCGCGCAGGGTGTGGAGCAGGGAAGGTTTGGTGTCGGTAAGGGTGGCGTTGGTCATGATGCGTTTGTGGCTTGGATGGTTGGCTTGTTGTCGGTGTGTCCGGCCTGTTTTCCGGCAGGGGTGGGAGAAAATCCCGCAGGCCTGAACGGTTCTTGAAGCGTGTTCAACGTCTCTGGATTTCGTCATTCCGGCGCAGGCCGGCATCCACCATGCGGCGGAAAAACACAGCTGCATGGGTCCCGGCTGCCGCCGGGACGACGTTTCGAGTTTCTTCGGGCAGTCAGAGATGGCTGGTCCAGAGACTTTGAACAGTGTCTTAGAGGCAGAATTCGCGGATAAGGTTCCGCAACACCTCCAGCGTGGGATTGAGGCTGTCCAGGCGTATGAATTCATCGGGCTGGTGCGCCTGTTCTATGCCGCCGGGGCCGAAGATCAGCGCGTCCATGCCGAGCTGCTGGAAGAAGGGGCCTTCGGTGCCGAAGGCCGCTGCCTCGGCGGTATGTCCGGTAAGCTTTTCCACGGCGCGTACCAGGGGGGAATCGGCCGGGGTTTCCAGCGAGGGCGAGCCGGCAAAGATGGGGTCCACGGCAATGCTGACACCGAACCGTGGGGCCAGCGGGGCCACACGCAGGCGTATCTGCTGGCGCAGTTCGTCCATGTCCATGCCGGGCAGCGGCCTCAGGTCGAACTGCAGCTCGCAGTGCGGGCAGATGCGGTTGGGGTTGTCGCCACCGTGTATGCAGCCGAGATTGAGCGTGGGCACGGGCACGGTGAAGGCCGGATTGCGGTACTTCAACTGCAATTCGCCGCGGAAGGAGAGCAGTTCGCCCATGACGGCCTGCATGGCCTCGAGCGCGTTGGCGCCCAGCGCCGGATCGCTGGAATGGCCGCTTTTCCCTTCCACCACCACGCGTTCCATCATCACGCCCTTGTGCATACGCAGCGGTTTCAGGCTGGTGGGCTCGCCGATCACGGCAAAGCGTGCCCTGGGCTTGCCGGCTTCCACCAGTGCCCGGGCGCCGGCCATGGAGCATTCCTCGTCACAGGTGGCGAGGATGATCAGCGGTGCCTTCAGTGGCGCTGTCAGGAAATCGCGGGCGGCTTCTATCGCCAGCGGGAAGAAGCCTTTCATGTCGGCGGTGCCAAGGCCGTAGAGCCTGCCGTCGGCCTCGGTCAGCCGGAAGGGATTGAAGCGCCAGCGGCCCTGGTCATAGGGCACGGTATCGGTATGGCCGGCCAGCACGAGGCCGCCGGGGCCGGCGCCCAGGGTGGCGATGAGATTGGCCTTGCCGGGCGCCACGTCCATGATTTCGCAGGCAAACCCCAGGTCGCCCAGCCATTCGGCCAGGCGGTCTATGACGCCGCGGTTGCCCTGGTCGAGGTCGGGATCGGTGCAACTGACGCTGGGGATGGCGATGAGGTCGCCAAGCATGTGCTTGAAATCGGGCGAGGACATGATGCGTCTTCTCGAGCGGGCCGGTCAGGGTAACGCGCAGGGCCTTCAAGGCCAAGCCGCCGGGTGCCTGCCCGCGCCCGCCTGGCAGGCCGGCCTTGCCGCCACCGGGATGGACGCCAAGACTGGAGGCTGACGGCGGTACGGCAGTCAGGACATCGGGCCCCTCTCTCCCCTTTGTCCTGATTGCCGTTTTTTTATGGGATTTCCGGCGCCTTGCGCGCCCGAAACACGTTTGTCCGGGCTACCTTCCGCTACTTCCTCGCTTCTTCACTTTTTTTGCCCGGCCTTACCAGGTCCAGCAGGCCCAGGTCTTCCAGCTCGAATTCCACCAGGCTGCGGATCACGGCGGGGTTGTCCACCTGCATCACCTGTTCCAGCAGGCCTTTGGCCTGCATCAAGGGCACATTGCAGATGGCCTTGCGCACTTTCAGCAGGTTGCTGGCGCTCATGGACAGCGAATCGAAGCCCATGGCCACCAGTAGCAGGGCGGTGCCGGGGTCGCCGGCCATTTCGCCGCAGATGCCCACCGGCTTGCCGGCCTTGTGCACTTCGTTCACCACGATCTGCAGGGCGCGCAGCACGGAGGGGTGGTAGGGCGTGTAGATTTCCGCCACGCGCGCATTGTTGCGGTCCACCGCCAGCATGTATTGCGTGAGGTCGTTGGAGCCCACGGAGACGAAATCCACCAGCTGCACCATGTCGGCAATCTGGAAGACGGTGGCCGGCACTTCCACCATCACGCCGATTTTCGGCATGGTGATGGGCACGCCTTCTTCTTCCTGCACTTCCATCACGGCGCGATGGATGAGGTGCAGTGCTTCTTCCACCTCGAACACGGAAGAGATCATGGGCAGCAGGATTTGCAGGTTGTCCAGCCCGATGGCGGCCTTCAGCATGGAGCGTATCTGCACCATGAAGATTTCCGGATGGTCCAGGGTGATGCGTATGCCGCGCCAGCCGAGGAAGGGATTGTCTTCCTCGATGGGGAAATAGGGCAGGTCCTTGTCGCCGCCGATGTCCAGTGTGCGCATGGTGACGGGGCGCGGCGCGAAGGCTTCCAGCTGCTGGCGATAAATGCCGCGCTGTTCTTCCTCGCCGGGAAAGCGCTCGCGCAGCATGAAGGGAATTTCCGAGCGGTAGAGGCCCACGCCTTCGGCACCGCGATCTTTCGCGCGCGCCACATCGGCCATGAGGCCGGTGTTCACGTAGAGCGCCACGCGGTGGCCGTCGGTGGTGATGGCGGGTACGTCGCGGTAGGCGTCGAGACCGGCCACCAGTTGCTGTTCTTCCCTGATGATGTCCTTGTAGCGTGCGCGCAACTGGCGCGAGGGCTGCACATAGATGCGGCCCTGGTAGGCATCGACGATCATTTCCGTGTCGTCGAGCTGTGTTACCGGCAGGTCGGACACGCCGAGCACGGTGGGAATGCCGAGTGCGCGCGCGACGATGGCCATATGTGAGTTGGCGGCGCCTTCCACGGTGACGATGCCGGCGATTTTTTCCAGCGGTGCTTCCACCAGCATGGCGGTGGAAATGTCGTCGCCGATGAGGATGGAATGCTCGGGAAATTCGCGCAGGCCGGAATCTTCCTGGTTCTGCATGGCGGCGAGGATGCGCAGGCCGATGTCGCGCACGTCGGCCATGCGTTCGCGCAGGTAAGGATCTTCCATGGCGGCAAAGGCCTGCATGTGATCTTCGATCACTTCGCGCAGCGCGCCTTGCGCCCAGTTGCCGGCGTGTATGCGCTCCTCGATTTCCGCCCCCAGGGCGTCGTCGTCCAGCATGCGCAGGTAGGCGTCGAACAGGGCGCGTTCCTCGCTCAGCATGGCGCCGGTCATTTTCTGGTCCAGCCGGCGCATGTCCTCGCGTACGGATTCCAGCGCCGCCTGCAGGATGGCGATTTCCGCTTCCGTGTCTTCCGCCACGCGGTCGGGCACGGAATCAATGTCGGCTGGCGGATACATGACGATGGCGCGGCCGAGCGCAATGCCGGTGGCGCCGGAAATGCCCTGGAAGAGGCGCGTGGTGTTGGCGCGCGGCGTGGCAGCGCGCATGGCGTCGAAGGCGCCTATGGCCTTGGCGTGGGCGACCACGCCGGAAAGCTGTGCTGACAGCGTGACAAGAAAGGCTTCTTCGGCTTCGTCGAACTTGCGTTTGTCACGCTGCTGCACCACCAGCACGCCCAGCACCTTGCGGCGGTGCATGATGGGCACGCCGAGGAAGGAGTTGTATTTTTCTTCGCCGGTTTCCGGCAGGTAACGGTATTTCGGATGCGCCGCGGCATCGTCGAGATTGATGGGTTCCTCGCGCGCGCCGCAAAGGCCGACCAGGCCCTCGTTCATCGCCAGCGAGACCGTGCCTATGGATTCGCTGTTCAGGCCTTCGGTGGCCATGAGCACATAGCGGCTGCTCTTGTCGTCCACCAGATAGACGGAGCAGACCTCGGTGCCCATGGTTTCGCGCACGCTGGTGACCATGGTGTCCAGTGCCGAGGTGAAATTCGGCGCGGAGTCCACGTCCTGTACGATTTTGCGCAGCTTGTCCAACAGCATGGAAATGTCCGGGCGGCTTGGGCCGCAGCGAAAGGTTTCAACGTCGCCGCGCCTTGTATGTGGCGGCGCCGGCTAGAAAATCAGCGCAGCAAGAGGCGCGGGGCAAGCTCGATCAGGGCCTTGCGATACACCTCGCGCTTGAAGGAGACGACCTGGTTGAGCGGATACCAGTAACTCACCCAGCGCCAGCCATCGAATTCGGGCGGATGTGTCTTGTTCAGCACCACGCGGGCATCCTCGCACTGCATCTGCAGCAGGAACCATTTCTGTTTCTGGCCGATGCACACCGGGTTGTTGTCGTGGCGCACGAAGCGGCGTGGCAGGCGGTAGCGCAGCCAGCCACGCGTACTGGAAATGATTTTCACATCGCCGGTTTCCAGGCCGACCTCTTCCCAGAGTTCGCGGTACATGGCCTCTTCCGGCGACTCGTTTTCGGAAATGCCGCCCTGCGGGAACTGCCAGGCATCGTGCCCGGAACGCCGTGCCCACAGCACCTGGCCGGCCGCATTGGAAAGGATGATGCCCACATTGGGGCGGAAGCCATCGGCGTCTATCACGGCGCTGTCTCAGGAAATTGCGGAGGTTGGTCCTCCAAGTCATTGTTTTATAAATACTCTACCGGCCGTGGCCGGGGCAAGGGATATGGCGGATTTTTCGTCTGCAAGTCGTTAATATGCCCGGCTTCCTGCTGACCCCGGAGCCTGTCATGACCCTTGCCATCTTCGATCTCGACAACACCCTGCTGGCCGGTGATTCCGACCATGCCTGGGGCGAGTTCCTGATCGGCCGCGGGCTGGTGGATGCCGACAGCTACCGGGCCCGGAATGACAGCTTCTATGCCGACTACTGCCGCGGCGAGCTGGACGTGATCGCCTACAACGAATTCGTCTACACGGTGCTGGTGCGCGAGACACCCGAGACGCTGGCGGCCTGGCACCGCGATTTCATGCAGAGCCATGTGGCCGGCATGATCCTGCCCAAGGGCCGCGAGCTGCTGCAGAAACACCGCGACGCCGGCCACCGCCTGCTCATCATCACTGCCACCAACCGCTTCATCACCGGCCCCATTGCCGCTGAGCTGGGTGTGGCCGACCTCATCGCCACCGACCCGGAAATGAAGGATGGCCGTTATACCGGCCGCGTGGCAGGCATTCCCTGCTACCAGCACGGCAAGATAGAACGCCTGGAGCTCTGGCTCGCCGAGGCCGGTGAAAGTGCCGCCGGCTGCTGGTTCTATTCCGATTCCCGCAACGACATTCCCCTGCTGGAATACGCCACGCATCCCGTGGCCGTGGACCCGGACGAGCCCCTGCGCGTGCATGCCGCCGCCAATAGCTGGCCGGTGATTTCCTTGCGCTAAGGGCTTCAAGGCCCTCCTTTTGGCGAGTGCCGGATCGACGCTTCCGGGGGCTGCGGGCCGTTTTAAAGATGGCTGTTCCGCTGACCTTGAGCCGCTTCCGGGGCCTGCTGCCCTGGAATGGGCTAGAGTCCCCTGGACCCTTGCCGGAGAAGGAATCCCCATGAAACGCCTTGCCTGTTTTCTCGTCTGTCTCCTGCCTGTTCTGCCGGCGGGGGCTGCCGATGTCACCCTGGGCGCCCAACTGGGCAGGCAATACCTCGACGTGAGGCAGACCACTGCCGGTGTCAGCCAGTCCACCCGCCTTGATGGCGATACTGACCTGGGTTTTGTCGTCGGCCTGGGCCGGCCCGGTGGGGGCAGCCGCGTCGCGGTGGAGTGGAATGGTTTCGAGTCCGGCCTGATCGGACTGGACCTCTTCAGTTTCAGCTACAGCTACTTCTTCCCGGCACTGCCGCTGTCCGCCGAACTCGGATTGCGTCCCTTCCTCGGCGGCGAGCTGGGCTATGGCTGGCTGGATGTGGACGCCACGTCCGCCTACAACGGTGGCGACGACAGCGGTCTGCTTTACGGCGCGCGCACCGGTCTCAACCTGGCCATCAGCCAGCGCGCGGAAATCGAGCTGGGCCTGCGCTACAGCCGGATCGGGCTAGAGGCGGAAAGGGCTGGCAAGGGCGTCAATGCCGGCAGCACCGCCCTCTACGAGGTGGAAAACAACAAGGGCTGGTGGCTGGGCTTCAATATCGGGATGTAGGGGGCTGGCGCCTGCCAGAGAGGTTTCTTGTGCGAATTGATTCGCACCTGCAGAAGCGTGAGAGCTAACGGAAGTAAGCGCCCGCACACACGCCTATCACCGTCACCAGCAGGATATGCCGCAGCGTTTCCTGCCGTGCCTTGACTGCAAACCGCACCGAGACATTCACCCCGATCAGCGTGCCGGCCGAGATGATGAGGCCGGGCACCCATAACACCTGTCCGCGCCAGGCGAAGACGGTCAGTGCCACGGTGCCAAAGATGGCGGTGCACACCAGTTTCAGGGCATTGGCCTGCACCAGGCTGTAGCGCAGCACGCCCACCAGTCCGGCCAGCAGCAGGAAACCGACGCCACCCTGGACGAATCCGCCATAGAGGCCGGCACTGAACAGGGCCATCCAGCCGGCGCGGCTCTCGGCCAGTTTCAGCGGTGGCAGGCCGTCGGGTGGCGTCATCGTGGAAGGCTTGACCAGCATGAGGGTGGCCATGGCCATCATGGTGCCCAGCAGCATGGGCTTGAGCAGCCAGACCGGCATCCAGGAAGCGGTGAGGGCGCCTATCAGCGAGCCCGACAGCGTCGGGACCAGCAGCGGAAAGATGGCACGGGTATCCAGTGCCGCGTGCTGGTGGAAGCCGCGCACGCCTTCCAGTGACTGTATGGCGACACTGACGCGGTTGGTGCCATTGGCAAGGTCGGCCGGAATGCCCATGGCGAGCAGGGCGGCCAGCGTGAAAAGACCGCCACCGCCGGCCACGGTATTGATGAAGCCGGCGGCGATGCCGGAAACCAGAAGCAGCAGGGCGTGCAGAAGATCGGGCATGGAACGGCTGGCCGGATGTTGTCGGGAAGAATGCTGGCGATGCTAGTGGCCTGCCTGCGATGGCGCTTCCGGATTTATCGTTCCAGAAGTCCGGAGAGAAGAAATATCCATGTTTGCCTGTTTTCAGGGCTCGCAGCTGTCCAAAAGCACTGCGGCTGGCCATGCATACCCTTCGGTAAAGCCGCTCCCGCAAAGAAATCGGCCCCAATCATTGGCGCAGTTTTTTTTGTGGGAGCGGCTTCAGCCTCGATGTTTTAGACTCAGGGCCCCTGCCGGCCCAAGAAAAAACAGAAAACCGTGCCAACAATCCTCATTACAGGCTGGATGTTCCTGGGCGTGGCCCTGCCGCTGCTGTTTGCAGCGGCGCACTGGCTGGCGCCGCGACGGACTTCGCCCTGGCTGCTCCTGCTCTATTTCACCTTGGGCATCATCCAGCTCACCTGGCTGACAGTGTGGCGTGGCGTGATTGCCGATTTTCCGGCCCTGCTTTTTCTCTGCCTGCCTTTCCTGTTCCTGGTCGGTCCCCTGGGCTGGCTGCATGCGCGCTGGCTGCGCGGCTTGCCTGTAACAGGCCGCAAGTTGCTGCATTTCATTCCGGCCGTGCTGGTGCTGGGCTATGCGCTTTATGCCTTCGGCGCCTGGCAGCCTGGTCAGCCTTTACGACAGCCCTGGTGGCTGGTGGCGGCCTCGGGCTCGGGCGCGCTTTACATGCTGGCCGTTTTTCGTCCCATCGCGCGTTTGCGCCGCCCCGGAAGGCTGCGCCTGGAGCGCTGGCTGGTACTGGCCTTTGCGGTGGTGGGGCTTGCGGTGGGCGGAGCTGCCTTGCTGGGCGCCGTGAATGCGGCTTTCGATGCGCTGTATCTCGTGTTGATTCCTCTGTTGCTGATGGCGCTGTTCCTGCTGGAGGCGCGTTATCCCGCGCTCATGGCCGTGGTCAGCGAGGCCGTGGAGGAAGAGGCCGAGGCACAGCGCTATCGGCGCTCGACACTGGCGCATGTGGATGTGGAGGCTGCCGTGACCAGCCTGGCCCGGCTGATGGACGAAGAGCATCTCTACCAGAACGAGGCCCTGAGCCTGCCGACGCTGGCCGAGGCCGTCGGCATTACGGCGCACCAGCTTTCCGAACTGTTGAATGAAAAGCTGGGCCGCAGCTTCAGTCTCTATCTCAAGGAGCGTCGGGTGGCAGCGGCCTGTGCCCGTCTGCAGGCCGAGCCGGACGAAGCCATTCTGGATGTGGGTCTGGCCGTGGGTTTCAGCTCGTCCTCCGCCTTTTATGCCGCCTTCCGCGAAATCACCGGCAAGGCGCCGGGCCAGTACCGGCGCGAAGCCGGCGAAAACTCTCCGCCGTGATAATTCCGGAAGTGGATAAGTCTTTGATTTGAAAGCCAGCGTGGATTTTTCTGCACTGGCGGCAAATTAAGGAGGCCGGCGGCTTGCCGGGCTGCTATTCCTTGTGGCCTGTCACCAGCCACAGCGAGCCTGCTCATGCAAAGCCTGCCCGATGTTCCCACCCAGGGAATCCATCACATCGCCTTCGGCACCAAGTGCACCCGTGCCACCTACGAGTTCTATCACCACAAGCTGGGCATGCCCCTCATCCATGTGGAGAACCACCGTCTCAAGAAGGGGTATTTCCGCCATTTCTTTTTCGACATGGGCGGTGGCCAGGCCCTGGGCTTTTTCGAGATCAACAATGTGGGCGAGAACCCCGATTACCGCACCGATCCCTCCACCGGTCTTGGCATGCCGCTCTGGGTCAACCATGTGTCTTTCCGCATGAATGACCGCGCCAGCTGGGAGGCCTTTCGTGATCGCCTGAAAGAGCAGGGTGTGATGATGGTGGGCGAGACCGACCATGATTTCTGCCACAGCCTCTACGTCATCGATCCGAACATGCTGATGATCGAGTTCACCTTCGATACCGACGAGGAAAAATTCGGCATGACCCATGAACAGGCCTACAAGGCACTGT
>JASLCO010000027.1 GCA_030146505.1 Moraxellaceae bacterium | reverse complement strand
GCCGTGTGGCGCGAGTGGCTGGAGCATGCCGGCATGAAAACCGCTGCAACGGAATTGCCTGTCCGGTCACAAACCGAACAATAAAGCAACAAGGCTGCGCCGTGACCCGCCGCAAAAAGCTTTGGTAGACTTGCGGCACTGACCGGCATATTTCCCGGTTCCGTTAGCCGGATGACAACGGAGTGTTGCGTCCGGCATTTTCCCGATATTCGCGACGCTGCCTGATGGATGTCGTGCGTTGCAAAACTAGAAGTGATTATTGCTTATGTGTGGTGCCATTCAGCTGCAGGAAACCAAGGTTTTCTTTCCCCACCCCAACGCCCGCCTGCCGATACGCAAACGCGATGGTGACCTCGAATGGGTTACCTGGGGCAAACGCCGCGAAGAAATGTGCGCTTTTCCCGAAGGGGGCTGGGCCCGCCTTTCCTCGATAAAAGATGGCCGCTGGACCCGCCTCAATCCCCGCCCGGTGCAGATCGTGGTCGAGCGCTTCATGGAAAAGGATGCCGAAGGCCAGCGCTACTGGTTCGATCTGGAAGAGGGTGAATTCATCCAGGGCCTGCTGGCCACGATAGACGGTGAAGCCCGCGTATACGTGGTGACGCAGGAGGCCGAACCGGAAACGGCCATGATCCATCCGCGTTGGCCGCGCATCCTTTCCACCGAAGAACTGGAAAAATCCGACAACGACTGAAAACCGTTTTCCCCGCCATGAAAAAGCCCGCTTGATGCGGGCTTTTTCATGGCGGGCCTATCAGCCCTTGCGGAAATCACTGGGCGACTGTCCCGTCCAGCGACGAAAGGCGCGCGAGAAATTGGAGACATCGTTATAGCCCAGGCGGTAAGCCACTTCACTCACGGACAGGCCCTCCTCCTGCAGCATCTGCGTGGCGCGCTCACAGAGCACATGATCGACGAGGGCACGGAAATTGCGGCCTTCTTCCTGCAAGCGGCGCTTCAGCGTGCGTGTGGACACATGCAGGGTATCGGCCACCTCTTCCAGCGTTGGCAAGCGATCATTGCTGGCCTTGAGCACGGTGCGCACGCGTGCGGTCAGCACGTCTTCCTTGGTGGTGCTGGTCTTCCTGGCCTGCAGCTCGCGCTCGCAGGCTTCGCGTGCCATGGCAGCGGCATTAGGGTCCGCCAGGCGCAAGGGGGCTTCCATCAGGGCGCGCGGCACCTTGAGGGCAAACTCGGGCTGGTTGTAACGGACCGGCACCGGCAGGTGCGGAGCGAGGGCAGCGTAGTAATCCGGGGCCGGCCCCTGCATGTGCATTTCCGTACCGGTCTGCGGACGATCCAGTATCTGCCCCGTCATCACCACCAGGCCCATGAGCAAAAGCTCCATGATGAAAGGGCGCAGGGGGTCATTACGGCCGGGATAGTCGATCTGGATGGTGACGAATTCGGGACCGGTCTCGGAACTCAGGTGGAAGGCCGGTGCACGCAGCGTGAAATAGCGCTCCAGGGCCTGCATCACCTCCAGCAGGTTGTTGCTGGAGAGGGCGATGAGGCTGACCGGGCCGTGCAGGGTCACGCGCAGGGCGCGGGCATAGGCAAAGCCCAGGCCCTTGTGGCCGGCGAGGGCATAGGCATGCAGGGTAGCCGCGCGCACGCGCTCCAGCGGCAGCATGCGGTCGGATTCCAGCAGCTGATCACGGGAAACGCCTACGATGTCCAGCAGCCCGGCCGACGCCACGCCAAAGCCTTCTGCCACGTCGCAGAGCAGGAGCAGGTAAATGGCAGGCACGGTGGCCGCATGACGGGAATGGTTCTGGCCTGAATTCACTGCGTACTGGCCTCATCTCACCCAGAGTCAAAACGAGACAACACTATACGGACTGGGAAGGAGGCAGGGAACGCGAAAACGTCGAATTTCCGCTTTTGCTGACCGCTGCGGCTGGCCCGGTGCGGTCGGGAATTGGCCTGCGGCCACAAGCGGGGGGAAGAAATTTTCGCCACGATGGCGCCTTCTCATCAGCCTCATTCCCCGAGGCGGCCAGTAGGAGAGTGCCATGAAGCTGTTCGCCAAGGCTGCGGCCAAACAGAAACCCGAGCATGTGCGCATAAAGCCGCAACGCATGGGCTTTGATTTCGATCCGGCCAAGGTACCGCGCTACTGGGCCGACAAGGACCCGGTGCTCTCGCATTTCCTGAATTCGCTGTCGCTGTCCTTTCCGGATGGCGAACAGTTCTTCGTGGACTCGGTGCGCCACTTCCGCGACATCGTCACCGACGAGCAGCGCCAGAAAGAAATTTCCGGCTTCATCGGCCAGGAAGCCATGCACTCGCTGGAGCACAAGAGCTTCAACGACATGCTCAAGCACCAGGGCTATGAAGAGCTCAGCGAAAAAGCGATAGGCGTGGCGAAATACCTCATCAAGATGGGGCAGAAGGAATATTCACCGCGCACCCTGCTGGCCATGACCGCCGGCCTGGAACACATCACGGCCATCCTTGCCAATGCCATGCTCAAGAATCCCGAGCTGCTGAACAAGATGGATGATTCCGTGCGTGCACTGTGGACGTGGCATGCCATTGAAGAAACCGAACACAAGGCCGTGGCCTTCGATCTTTACCAGGATGTGAGCGGCGATTACCAGATGCGTATTCGCGCCTTCCTGTCCGGCTCACTGGGCCTTGGTATTTTCGCCTCCGTCTTCACTTGGCGTTTCCTCAAGCAGGACGGCCTGCACCGTAAACCCTGGAAGCTGGTGCGTGGCGGCCTGACGCTGGGCAAGCTGCTGGCACAGACCGTGCCGGATTATCTGGATTATCTGCGTCCCGGCTTTCATCCCTGGGATGATGACAACAGCGCATTGATTGCCGAGTACAAGGCGATGGTGGAAGCGGCCATCGCTCCGCAGTATCGCAAGGAAGAATTGAAGGCAGCCTGAGGGCTTGCTTGGCCTCAGGAAAAAGCCCGGCATTTGCCGGGCTTTTTCATTGCGACCTATATACATAAAAGAATCAAGACTTGTCATTCCCGCGAAAGCGGGAATCTCATGGCTTCAAGCAGGGC
>JASLCO010000369.1 GCA_030146505.1 Moraxellaceae bacterium | reverse complement strand
TCAAGGACAAGAAGGTCACGGAGCTGCTGCTGGAAAAAATGCCGGTTTCCGTTTCCCTCGGGCTCTGGAGCACGCTGCTCATCTATCTGGTTTCCATTCCGCTGGGTATACGCAAGGCCCTCCATGACGGCAGCCGCTTCGATGTGTGGACCAGTTCGCTCATCATCGTCGGCTATGCCATCCCCGGCTTCCTCTTCGCCATCCTGCTCATCGTGCTTTTTGCCGGCGGCAGCTACTGGCAGGTTTTTCCCATGCAGGGACTGGTCTCGGAAAACTTCGCGTCGCTTGGCATCGGCGGAAAAATCCTGGACTACGCCCACCACATGGTGCTGCCTACCATTTGCATGAGCATTGGCGGCTTTGCCACGCTGACCATCCTGACCAAGAATTCCTTCCTGGACGAAATCAACAAGCAATACGTGATGACGGCACGCGCCAAGGGCCTGAGTGAAAGCCAGGTGCTCTACGGCCATGTTTTCCGCAATGCCATGCTCATCATTATCGCCGGCATTCCTGCAACGCTCATCGGCGTCTTCTTCACCGGCTCCCTGCTGATCGAAAATATCTTCAACCTTGACGGCCTCGGCCTGCTCAGCCTGGAATCAGTGCTGGCCCGCGACTATCCGGTGATCTTCGGTTCGCTCTTCATCTTCACGCTGATCGGCATGCTACTGAAGCTGCTCAGCGACATTGCCTATGTGCTGGTCGATCCACGCATAGATTTTGAATCACGGGGACACTGATGGCGCTTTCCCCGCTCAACCAGCGCCGCTGGCAGAACTTCAGGGCGCACCGGCGCGGCTACTGGTCATTGTGGATATTCCTCGCCCTCTTCCTGCTCTCGCTGGGCTCGGAAATGCTGGCCAACAACAAGCCGGTGCTCGTGATGTACAAGAGCTCGCTCTACCTGCCGGTCTTCCGCGACTATCCGGAAACCACCTTTGGCGGCGAATTCGAGACCACGGCCGACTATCGCGACAGCTTCGTGCAGGAGCTCATCAACAAAAACGGCTGGATGCTGTGGCCGCCCGTGCACTTCAACCACCAGACCATCAACTACAACCTGAGCGTGCCGGCACCGGCGCCCCCTTCCCGGGAAAACTGGCTGGGCACGGATGACCAGGGCCGCGACGTAGTGGCGCGCATCCTGTACGGCTTCCGCATTTCCGTGCTCTTTGCCATCACGCTCACCCTTTTCAGCTCCATTGTCGGCATCGCCGCCGGCGCCCTGCAGGGCTATTACGGCGGACGCGTCGATCTCTACGGCCAGCGCGTCATTGAAATCTGGTCCGGCCTGCCGGTGCTGTTCATGCTCATCATCCTCTCCAGCCTGGTGGAACCGAATTTCTGGTGGCTGCTCGGCCTCATGCTGCTGTTCAGCTGGACGGAGCTCACCGGCCTCGTGCGCGCGGAATTCCTGCGCGGCCGCAACCTGGAATACGTGCGGGCAGCGCGCGCGCTGGGCGTGAGCGATGGCCAGATCATGTTCCGCCACATCCTGCCCAACGCCATGGTGTCCACGCTCACCTTCCTGCCCTTCATTTTCACGGGGGCGATTGCCGTGCTCACCTCGCTGGATTTCCTCGGCTTCGGCCTGCCACCGGGCTCTGCTTCGCTGGGCGAACTGGTGGCCCAGGGCAAGAACAACCTGAATGCGCCCTGGCTGGGCATTTCCGCCTTCGTCACCCTGTCACTCATGCTGACCCTGCTGGTTTTCATTGGCGAGGCCGCACGTGATGCCTTTGATCCGCGCAAGACACACTGAGGCCGGCATGAGCGACATTCCCGTACTTGCCATCGACAATCTTGCCGTGAGCTTCCACAGCGGTGGCCATACCGTCACGCCCGTGCAATCGTCATCACTGCAGATTGCACGCGGCGAAATGGTGGCACTGGTGGGTGAAAGCGGCTCCGGCAAATCCCTGACTGCGCTTTCCATCCTGAAACTGCTGCCCGCCCATGCCAGCCTCGCGGGTAGCATACGTTTCAATGGCGAGGAGCTGACTGGCGCCGATGAAAAACGCCTGCGCCAGATCCGTGGCCACAAGATCAGCATGATCTTCCAGGAGCCCATGACCTCGCTGAATCCGCTGCACCATATCGAAAAGCAGATCAGCGAAGTCCTGTTCGTACATCAGGGCCTGGGCAAGGCCGCTGCACGCCAGCGCACGCTGGAATTGTTGCAACTGGTGGGCATTCCGGAACCGGAAAAGCGCCTGCATTCCTATCCCCATGAGCTTTCCGGCGGCCAGCGCCAGCGCGTGATGATTGCCATGGCACTGGCCAATGATCCGGAGCTCCTGATTGCCGACGAGCCCACCACGGCGCTGGATGTCACGCTGCAGGCGCAGATCCTGGACTTGCTGAAATCACTGCAGGAAAAACTGGGCCTGGCCGTGCTGCTGGTATCGCACGATCTCACGCTGGTGCAACGCTATGCCCATCATGTGGTGGTGATGCAGGCTGGCCACACCGTGGAAAGCGCCGCCACCGCCACGCTTTTTGCCACGCCACGGCACAGCTACACCCAACACTTGCTTGCTGCCACGCCATCCGGCAGCCCTGGCCCGCTGCCGGCGTCACCAGAAATCCTGCTCAAGGTGGAAAACCTGCGCGTCTGGTTTCCGCTCAAGAAATCGTTTCTTGGCAAAACGCTGGATCATGTGAAAGCGGTGGACGATGTGTCCCTGCAGCTGCACAGCGGTGAAACGCTGGGCATCGTGGGCGAATCCGGTTCCGGCAAATCCACACTGGCCTTTGCCGTGCTGCGCCTCATGCCGGCGACAGGAAAAATCGTTTTCCTCGGGCAGGAACTGCAGTTGATGAAGCAAAAGGAGCTGCGCCCGCTGCGCCGCCACCTGCAGATTGTTTTCCAGGACCCTTACGGCAGCCTGAGTCCGCGCCTCACGATTGCCGACATCGTGGGTGAGGGCCTGGAAGTCCAGGGCCTGCCACCCGCCGAACGCGATATCGCCGTACAGCAGGCCCTGCACGCCGTGCATCTCGACCCGGAAACCCGGCACCGCTATCCGCATGAATTTTCAGGGGGCCAGCGCCAGCGCATCGCCATTGCGCGCGCCCTGGTCCTGAAACCACGCCTCATCGTGCTGGACGAGCCAACCTCGGCCCTGGACCGCACCGTGCAGAAGCAGATCGTGGAACTGCTGCGCGAGTTGCAGGTCAGCCATGGCTTTGCCTGCCTCTTCATCAGCCATGACCTGGCCGTGGTGCGTGCCCTCTGCCACCGCATCCTGGTGATGCGCGGCGGACGCGAAGTGGAATGCCAGGACAGCACCAGCCTTTTCCGCCAGCCGCAAAGTGATTACACACGACGCCTGCTGGCGGCGGCGGGACTGGGCGAGAGTATGGAGAAGCGCTGACACAAACCGTTGCAAAAGCCCTGTGGCCGGCATCGCCAGCCAGAAGGCCAATTCCTATACTGCCGACCTTCGGGTCATCACTACCAACCAAGGGAAGAAAACCATGGGATTCCTGACCGGCAAGCGCGTCCTGATCGTGGGCGTTGCCAGCAAGCTGTCCATCGCCTACGGCATCGCCCAGGCCATGCATCGCGAAGGCGCCGAACTGGCCTTCACCTACCAGAACGACAAGCTCAAAGGCCGCGTGGAAGAGTTCGCCGAAAGCTTCGGCTCCAAGCTCACCTACCCCTGCGACGTGGCCAGCGATGCCGAAATCGCCAATCTCTTCACCGAACTGGGCAAGGCCTGGGACGGACTGGACGTGATCGTGCATTCCGTGGGCTATGCCCCCGGCCACGAACTGGACGGCAACTACGTGGACGTGACCACGCGCGAAGGCTTCCGCATTGCCCACGACATCAGTTCCTTCAGCTTCGGCGCCCTCGCCCAGGCCGGCAAGAAACTGCTGCAGGGCCGCAACGGCTCCTTGCTCACGCTGACCTATCTCGGCGCCGAGCGCGTAGTGCCCAACTACAACGTGATGGGCCTGGCCAAGGCCTCGCTGGAAGCCAATGTGCGCTACCTCGCTTCCAGCATGGGCCCCGAAGGCATACGTGTGAACGGCATTTCCGCCGGCCCCATCCGTACCCTGGCCGCCAGCGGCATCAAGGATTTCCGCAAGATGCTGGGCTACAACGAAGGCGCCACGCCGCTGCGTCGTAACGTCACCATCGAAGAAGTCGGCAATGCCGCCGCCTTCCTCTGCTCCGACCTCGCCTCCGGTATCAGCGGCGAAATCCTGTATGTGGATGGCGGCTTCAACACCGTCGCCATGCCGGCACTGGATCAGGTCTGAGATGGCTCCTTGCGCTGACAGTTCACACACTGTCAGCGCCCCATAAAAAGGGATTCATAGACATCTCCCTTGCCCTCTCGATCCGTCGTTCCGGCGAAAGCAGGAATCCATAATGGGTTGGAAAAATCATCGGCGCAGGGATTCCGGCCTGCACCGGGATGACGAAAGATTTTGATAAGAAAACCAAGCATATCAATTCCATAAAAAAGCCCGCTGATGCGGGCTTTTTTATGGACAGAGAAAAGACCGGGGATTATTCCTCGGCCTTTTCCTTCTTGCGCTCATACACCGTGACTTTGCCGCTTTCGCGCAGCGAGCGCACATAGTCGGCAAACTCCTGCTGGCTGCGGTTTTCACCCAGCACATTGCGCATCTGATCGGCTTCCGGGCCGGGCGTGGACGAACCGTCCAGAACGCGGCTCACCGCCACCACGGCATAGGAGCCACCGGCCACCAGACTGTCGGCACTGACCTTGCCTTCGGCCGGGCGGGACAGGCGATAGGCTACCTGCATGGCTTCGGGCAACGGCATCTGGGTACGCCGTGAGGCTTCAGGGAAATCCTGCCAGGAAAGATTATTGGCCGCGGCCACATCGGCCAGGCTCTTGCCCCCGTTGAGCGCCTGGCTCGCGGCCTCGGCCACGGACTTTGCCTTTTCGCGGGCCTTGTCCAGCATCAGCTGGTTGCGGACATCCGGGGCAATCTGCGCCAGTGGCAGCAACCTGGAGGACACATGGTCCTTCACATGAAGCCAGACCACGCTGCCATCGGCCAGATGCAGGCCCTGGGAATTCTTGCCATCGCGCAACAGGTCATCGCTGAAAGCGGCATCAAGTATCTTGCGGTCGGCCAGCAGGCCGGCCGTTGCACCCTTGCGCGTCAC
>JASLCO010000362.1 GCA_030146505.1 Moraxellaceae bacterium | reverse complement strand
TCGGCGCCCCAGGCACTGCCTGTCTCGTCGACATACTCGGCAATCACTTCGCGCAGATGGTGACGGTGTGCCTCCATGGACTCCGCGCTGATGCGGTGCAGCTCGATCAGCTCGGGGTTGATGCGGTCGAAGAAATTGTTGTCGAGGTCCAGCACATAGGCGAAACCGCCCGTCATGCCGGCACCGAAGTTGAGACCGGTCTTGCCGAGCACAGTGACGAGACCACCCGTCATGTATTCGCAGCAGTGGTCACCGGCACCTTCGATGACAGCGTGGCAACCGGAGTTACGCACGGCGAAACGCTCACCGGCAGTACCGGCTGCGTAAAGTTCGCCACCGGTGGCGCCGTAGAGGCAGGTGTTGCCGATGATGGCGGTGTCCTGCGACTTGAAGGGCGAGCCCTTGGGCGGTGTGATCACAAGCTTGCCACCGGCCATGCCCTTGCCGACGTAATCGTTGGCATCGCCTTCGAGATACATGTTGAGGCCGCCGGCATTCCACACACCGAAGGACTGACCGGCGCTGCCGTTGAGCTTGAGCACCACAGGATTGCTGCTCATGCCGAGATCGCCGTGACGCTTGGCAATTTCACCGGAGAGACGCGCGCCTATGGAGCGGTCGCAGTTACCCACCTTGAATTCATAAGTGCCGCCGGTCTTGCCTTCGATAGCAGGCAGAGCAGCAGCCACCATCTTCTCGGCCAGCACACCCTTGTCGAAAGGCTCGTTCTTGGCGACCTGACAGAATTGCGGCTTCTCGGCTGGAATACTGTCGTTCTTGAGCAGCGGGGTGAGATCCAGATGCTGCTGCTTTTCGGTTTCACCGGGCAGTACATCCAGAAGATCGGTGCGACCGATCAATTCAGCCAGCGTTTTCACGCCCAGCTTGGCCATCCACTCGCGCGTTTCCGCCGCCACGAACTTGAAGAAGTTCATGAGCATTTCCGGTTCGCCGATATAGTGCTGTTCGCGCAGATCATCCTGCTGCGTGGCCACACCGGTAGCGCAGTTATTCAGATGGCAGATACGCAGGTATTTGCAACCCAACGCAATCATGGGCGTGGAGCCGAAGCCGAAGCTTTCTGCACCGAGGATGGCGGCCTTGACGACATCGAGACCGGTCTTGAGACCGCCGTCAGTCTGTACACGCACCTTGCCACGCAGATCATTGGTACGCAGGGCCTGCTGGGCTTCGGAGAGGCCGAGCTCCCAGGGCGAACCGGCGTAGTGGATCGAGGACAGCGGCGAGGCGGCGGTGCCACCGTCATAACCGGAAATGGTGATGAGGTCGGCATAGGCCTTGGCCACACCGGCGGCAATCGTGCCCACGCCCGGCTCGGACACCAGTTTCACGGAAACCAGTGCGCCCGGATTGACCTGCTTCAGGTCAAAAATCAGCTGCGACAAGTCTTCGATGGAATAAATATCGTGATGCGGCGGCGGCGAAATCAGCGTCACGCCCGGCACGGAATAACGCAGACGCGCAATGAGCTGATTGACCTTGCCACCGGGCAGCTGACCGCCCTCACCCGGCTTGGCACCCTGCGCCACCTTGATCTGCAGCACTTCGGCCGAAGACAGGTAGGCGGGCGTCACACCAAAGCGGCCGGAAGCCACCTGCTTGATCTTGGAGTTCTTGATGGTGCCGTAACGCGCCGGATCTTCACCGCCTTCACCGGAGTTGGAGCGGCCGCCCAGCGTATTCATCGCAATGGCGATGGACTCATGCGCTTCAGGCGAGAGCGCGCCCAGCGACATGCCAGCGGAGTCGAAACGCGGCAGGATTTTTTCAATCGGCTCGACGGCATCCAGCGCCACCGGCTTGATATCAGCCTTGATCGTGAGCAGGTCACGTATCGTTGCCACCGGGCGCGTGTTCACGAGCTCGGCATATTCCTTGTAGCTGCCGTAATTGCCGGAGCGCACGGCCACGTGCAAGGCATTGATCACATCCGGATTGAAGGCGTGATATTCCTTGCCGTAGATGAATTTCAGCAGACCGCCCTGATCAATCGCCTTGCGGTCTTTCCAGGCATCAGCCGCCAACTGCTTCTGGTCATTTTCCAGATCAGTGAAGCTGGCACCCTGGATACGCGAAGCCACGCCCTTGAAACAGAGGTCCACCACTTCCGAAGACAGGCCCACGGCTTCGAAAAGCTGGCCACCGCGATACGACGCCACGGTGGAAATGCCCATCTTGGAGAGAATCTTGAGCAGACCCTTGTTGATGCCCTTGCGGAAATAAGCCTGGGCTTCCAGGGGATCGCCGATGATATCGCCGGCCTTCACCTGATCAGCAATGATGTCGTAGGCGAGATAGGGATAAACCGCCGTCGCACCGAAGCCCAGCAGCACGGCGAAGTGATGCGGGTCACGTGCGGTGGCGGTTTCCACAATGATATTGCTGTCGCAACGCAGACCGGCTGCGCTCAGGTGATGGTGCACGGCACCCGTCACCATCATGGCATTGGCCGGCAGATGGCCAGCGCGGATATCGCGATCCGAAAGAACGATCAGTACCTTGCCTTTCTTGACGGCAGCAGCAGCCTGCTCGCAGATACGCGTGATCGCGGCCTTCAGACCCTCACTTTCTGGATAGTTGAGATCAATGATCTCGACAGCGTAGCCGGGTGCCTTGATGTCCAGAATCTGGCGGAACTTGCTGTGCGACAGCACCGGGCTGGCCAGGATGGCGCGATTGGCGTGCTCGGCAGTTTCCTCGAACACATTCATCTCGGCGCCGAGGCAGGTTTCCAGCGACATCACGATGCTTTCACGCAGCGGATCGATGGGCGGGTTGGTTACCTGTGCAAACTGCTGGCGGAAGAAATCAGCGACATGGCGCACACGGCGCGAGAGCACGGCCATGGGCGTGTCATCGCCCATGGAGCCGACGGCTTCCTGGCCGCTTTCGGCCAGCGGACGGATGATCTGGTCGCGCTCTTCGAAGCTGACCAGGAACATCTTCTGGTAGGCCTTGAGCTTGCTGAGATCGGTCTGTGCGACGAGCTGCTTTTCAAACTCGTCATCGTTTTCGATGCGCACAGATTTTTCGCGCAGCCAGTCTTTATACGGCTGCGAGTTCTTGAGGCGGTTATCGATGTCTTCGGTCTTCAGCACTTCGCCGGTCTGTGTATCCACAGCCAGCAGCTTGCCCGGACCGACACGGCCCTTGGCCACCACGTCTTCCGGCTTGTAGTCCCACACGCCGATTTCCGAGGCGAGCGTGATGTAGCCGTTCTTGGTGATGACCCAGCGCGCCGGGCGCAGGCCGTTGCGGTCCAGCATGCAGACGGCATAGCGGCCGTCGGTGATGACCAGGCCGGCAGGACCGTCCCAGGCTTCCATGTGCTTGGAGTTGTATTCGTAGAAGGCGCGCAGATCAGCGTCCATGGTTTCCACGTTCTGCCAGGCCGGCGGCACCAGCATGCGCAGCGCGCGGAAAAGATCCATGCCGCCACCGATGAGGATTTCCAGCATGTTGTCCAGGCTGGAGGAATCGGAACCGGTACGGTTCACCACAGGCGTGAGTTCGGTCAGGCCGGGCAGCAGCGGATTCACGAATTTCGGCGTACGCGCCAGCGCCCAGTTGCGGTTGCCCATGATGGTGTTGATCTCGCCGTTGTGGGCGAGATAACGGAAGGGCTGGGCCAGCGGCCAGCGCGGCAGCGTGTTGGTGGAGAAGCGCTGGTGGAACACGGTGATGTGCGTGGCCAGGCGCGAATCGTCCAGGTCCTTGTAGAAGCGCGGCAGGTCCGCCGGCATCACCAGGCCCTTGTAGGAAATGATGCTGGCCGACAGCGTGGGGATGTAGAACAGGCTGTCGGACTTGAGCTGGTGCTCGGCACGGCGGCGCGCCAGGAACAACTTGCGGTTCAGCGTGACCAGATCGAGGCCGGCGCCGTTGACCAAGATATGTTCGAACACCGGCAGCGAGCGCAGCGCAATCTCGCCGCAGATGGAAGGATCGACCGGCACCTTGCGCCAGCCAGCCACCACCAGACCTTCTGCTTCGACTTCCTTGTTCAGGATGGCGCGGGCGTTTGCCGCCAGTGCAGGGTCGGTGTTGAGGAACACCAAGCCGGCACCGAAACGGTCGGCCAGCTCCACGCCCAGCTCGGTTTTGGCGACTTCGCGGAAGAAGCTTTCCGGCATGGCCATGAGCACGCCGCAGCCGTCACCGGTCTTGCCGTCGGCGGCGATAGCGCCACGATGGGTCATGCAGGACAGGGAATGAATAGCAGTCTGCACCAGCTCATGGCTGGGCTGCCCTTTCATATGGGCGATCAGGCCGAAGCCGCAGTTATCCCGGAACTCATCCGCTTGGTAGAGACCAGGGTTCTTGACCGACTGCTCGTGCATCTAGCTTTACCTTGTAAAACAAAGGTTTACGAAGTCGCCAGCAGCCTCTGTGAAAAACCGCAGGCAAAAAGGACGCACATTCTATAGGCAAACGTGCGTCCACTCAATTGGACGCAACGCCCTGCCCAAACATGAAGTGATGCAAGGATCATTGCGGAGGAAGTGCCGCCTGATACACGTCCATGCGACGGGGAAAGGGCCTGGTATCCGAGCCGAAGGAGCCCGATTCGGCTATACCGCGGGCCAACTCCACCGTGGCGTAGCTGCCCGTGGTCACCACATACCAGTTGCTGCCATCCAGCACAGCCTGGAAATAAACATAGCGCGAGCGGTCCGGCACACCTGCCAGGAAACGCTTCACAGCCTCCTCATCACGCACAGCCAACACCTGTATGGTGAAACTGCCGGCATTCTGTGCCCGCACCCAGTCTGCATCGCGGAACTCGGCACCATGCTCTGCGGACACGACCTGCACGGCCACAGGCGCCACACCACCGGCAAAGGGCACCAACTCGGCCAACTGGCCGAAGTCTGGTGAAAACGTGGCAGGGGCTGCGGGACGGATCTCCGTCACCACGGGTGTTGGCAAACCTTCTCTTTCATGCAGGGAGAGCAACACCATAAAGAGGCAAAGCAGGAAAAAACAGACCAGCGCCGCCAGCATAAACAAGGGGGAGCGTGCCCTGCTCATTGCGACACCCCAAGGTTGGCGCCTGCTGCCAGGGTTTCACGCAGCAGGGACTCAGGAGCAGCACTGACGAGGGCATGGCCCAAGCCTTTAAGCAAAACCAGGCGCAACTCCCCGTCCTTGACCTTCTTGTCCACCGCCATATGCCCGAGGAAATCCTCGACACCCAACTCCAGCGGCGGCAGGGTGGGCAGGCCAGCCAGCTCAAGGATGCGACGCACGCGCCGTACCTCGTCAGCACCCAGCCAGCCCAGGCGCCACGACAGGTCCGCCGCCATCAGCATGCCAGTGGCCACCGCCTCGCCGTGCAGCCATTCACCGTAGCCCATGCCGGTTTCTATGGCATGACCAAAGGTATGGCCAAGATTGAGCAGCGCACGCAGATCGGCCCGCTCCAGTTCATCCGCTGCCACCACTTCGGCCTTGTTCTGGCAGGAACGGCGTATGGCTTCGGCCAGCAATGCCGGATCACGCGCCAGCAGGCCGGCCATATTGGTTTCCAGCCAATCCAGGAAGGGGAGATCGCGAATGAGGCCATATTTGATGACCTCGGCCAGGCCGGCCTTGAGCTCACGGTCCGGCAAGCTCTTCAGCACATCGGTATCAATGATGACGGCATTGGGCTGCTTGAAGGCCCCAATCATGTTCTTGCCCAGCGGATGATTGACACCGGTCTTGCCCCCCACTGAGGAATCCACCTGCGAGAGCAGGGTAGTGGGAACCTGGATGAAGTCCACACCGCGCTGGTAACAAGCGGCGGCAAAGCCGGTCATGTCGCCGACGACTCCACCACCCAGCGCAATCAGGGTGCAGTCCCGATTGAATCGTTGCTGCAGCAGGGCCGTAAATACGGCATTCAAATGCTGCATGTCCTTGAACTGCTCGCCGTCCGGCAGTATGCAGCTGGCTATCTGCCGGTCGGGCAGCAAGGCTACAAGTCGCTCAAGATAAAGCGGTGCCACCGTCTCATTGCTGACCACCAGTACCTGACGGCTGTGCAGGGCCGCTGCCAAAAGCCCAGGCTGACCCAGAAGGCCGGCACCGATATGGATGGGGTAGGAACGTTTGCCCAGAGAAACTTCAAGAGTGTGCATGAAAGGAGCCAGAAAGCAGCGGAAAGACCGCCATTCTAACGTGCGCCGCTACTCGAGGGCATCCAGGGCATGGATGATGCGCAGGGCCACATCACGGGCCGATCCGCCCTCGGTGGGCATCACGATATGAGCAGTCTCGCGATAGAGAGGGTCACGCAACTCCATCAGCTCGGTCAGGCGCTTGCGAGGATCGGGGGTACGTAACAGCGGACGATTGCGATCTCGCGAAGTGCGCTCCAACTGGATGGACACGGGGGTGGCCAGATACACCACTACCCCACGCTCATGCAGATGCCGGCGGTTGGCATCGCGCATGACAACACCGCCACCCGTAGCAAGCACGATACCCTGCCGTTTGGTCAGATCATCAATGACGATCTCTTCACGCGCCCGAAAACCCTCTTCCCCTTCCACATCAAAAATCCAGGGAATATTGGCGCCGGTGCGTGCCTCGATTTCATGATCCGAATCGACAAACTCCTGCTTCAGGAGTTCTGAAAGCTGGCGGCCGATGGTGGTTTTACCCGCCCCCATCGGCCCGACCAGA
>JASLCO010000326.1 GCA_030146505.1 Moraxellaceae bacterium | reverse complement strand
TCTTGCGCTGGCCCTGGCCCGGCATGATGAAGGTACGGCCGATATAGCGGTTCTTCATGAAGCCTTCGCGGTACTTCACATTGAGCTGGTTGGCCAGCTCCAGCGCGGAGGTACGGCTGGTGTCCGGAATCGGGATGACCACGTCGATGTCGTGATCGGCGCCCCATTCGCGCACGATTTTCTGCGCCAGGCGCTCACCCATGCGCAGGCGGGCCTTGTACACCGAAATATTGTCGATGATGGAATCCGGGCGGGCGAAATACACATATTCAAAAATGCACGGAGAAAACTGCGGATGTTCGGCACATTGCTGCGTAAAGAGCTGGCCTTCGGCATTGATGAAAACAGCCTCGCCCGGTGCCAGGTCGCGCACGACCCGGTAGCCCAGCGACGTGATGGCCACGGACTCGGAGGCCACGATGTATTCCTTGCCTTCCGGCGTATCACGCTCGCCGAAAAGGATGGGACGTATGCCATTGGGATCGCGGAAACCGACAATGCCGTAGCCGGTGATCATGGCCACCACGGCGTAGGCACCCTTGCAGCGTTTGTGCACGGCGGCCACGGCGGCAAAGATGTCCTTTTCCGTGGGATTGAATTTGTTCTGTGCCTGCAGCTCGTGGGCAAACACATTGAGCAGGACTTCGGAATCGGAATCGGTATTGATGTGGCGCAGGTCTTCGCGGAAGAGATCGCGGGCAATCTCATGGGCATTGGTGAGATTGCCGTTGTGCGCCAGCGTGATGCCGTAGGGCGAATTCACATAGAACGGCTGCGCTTCGGCCGAGCTGGAAGAACCGGCCGTGGGATAGCGCACATGGCCGATGCCGAAATTGCCGATCAGGCGCAGCATGTGGCGGGTATGGAAAACATCGCGCACCATGCCGTTTTCCTTGCGCAGGAAAAGGCGGCCGTTATGGCAGGTGACGATGCCGGCGGCATCCTGGCCGCGGTGCTGCAACACCGTCAGCGCATCATAGAGGGGCTGGTTGACCGAGGATTTGCCTGCAATGCCCACAATACCGCACATAATTCACCTCAAGGTTGCCTGTCTTTGCCCTGCTCACTCCGCGCTCTGGCGGAATCATCAGGGTGTGCCTCAATGGCTTCCTTTCCTGCCGGCTTTCCCGCTTCCCGGACCGCCTGATAAAGCTGGCCCCGGAGCTCGCGGCCCTGCGCTTCGTAACGCATGAACTCGCGCGGCAATCTTGCCTCGTGCCACCAGTCATCCTTCGCCACAAAAGGTGCCGCCATTACCAGCAGCGCCAGCACCAGCACCAGTCCGCGCAAGAGGCCGAAAACGGCGCCAAAGCATCTGTCCACGCCACGAAGACCGGCCGCATCCATCAGGCTCATCACCATGTAAGCCGCGATGAAAGCCAGCAGCAGCGTGGCGAGGAAAAGTCCGCCCCAAGCCACCAGCAGGCGCAGCGACGGCGTGCTGATCACATCAGCCAGCATTGCCGCCAGTGGAGCGTGGAAAACACGCGCCACGATGTAGGCAGCCACCCAGCCGGCCAGTGAAAAGGCTTCCCGCACCAGACCGCGAAAAACGCCGAAGAGCATGGAAATGGCAATGATGCCGAGAATGATCGCATCAGCAGGATGCATGCCCACTCCTGTTTCGCTGCGGTTTCTGCGGCAAGGCCTGCAGGCGGGGAACACGATGCGAAGTTCCGGCTGCAGAAATGCCAAGCGGCAGTCGTTGCCTTCTGCCGCCGGCGCGGATTCTAGCACAGCGGCCCGACGGCAGCAGCCGCAAGAACGACAACATCAGGGCTTGTAGGCCTGTACCCAACCGGAAAGTTTGAGCTCGGGATCAGCCGCCAGCCGCACCTTGACGGACTCGGCGACATCACGACGCAACTCCGGCCCCACGATCACTTTCCAGACCGCGCCCTGCTGATGCGAGACAGCCCGGTAATTTTTCTGGCGGAGCTTGCTGACCAGGGCATCGGCCTTGTCCTTGGCAGAAAGGCTGGCCACCTGCACTACCCATGCTTCCGGCACGGTAGTGGCAGGGGCTGCAACGGCTGTCGAGGTAGTCACACTTGCGGGCTTAACGGCCGCTTTGGCATCGGCCGCTTTCTTTTCAGCTTCAGCGCGCCTGGCCGCCTCGGCTTTTTCGGCCGCCAGACGGGCTTTTTCCTGTTCGGCTTTTTGCTGCGCCGCTTTCTGGGCAGCAGCGGCTTTTTCCTGGGCTGCCTGGTCTTGGACAGCTCCGCCCTGGGCAACCTGGGCCTGAGTGCTCTGGAGCACATTCGCCTCGGCCGGCTTTTCCACCACCGCCGCCGAAGCATCCGCACTTACATCTTCTTCGCTGGCGGCAACGGGCGCCTCTGGAAAAGTGCTGTCGGCATGTGCGGTGCTGACAGACTGCTCCGCCGCCTGCACTTCGGCATCCAGACGCGGCGCCACCTCCTCGACACTGCCTGCCCGAGGCGGCTGCGGCATGGGTGGCACTGTAAGAGGGGCGCCCGCTCCATCCAGCAAGAGGGGCAGAAACAGGGCGGCGCCCGCCACCAGGACCAGTCCGCCGAGCAAACGCTGCTTGATTGCCTTTTCCATCATGTCCTCAAAGCGCCGCCTGCGCTGCGGCGACGGTGTGAAACGAACCAAAGACGAGAATTCTATCGGCAGCGCGGGCCTGCTGACGAGCCGCCGCCAGCGCCGCCGCCACATCCGGATATGCAGCAACAACAGGGGCACCACCAGTCTGCAACAAAGGCAGGATGTTGGCGGCACGCTCGCCACGCGGCACCGGCAAATCGGCCACCAGCCAAGCATCAATATGTTCGGCACAGGTGGCAATCACGCCAGCAATATCCTTGTCGGCCAGCATGGCGAACACGGCCAGCGTGCGCTGGCCCGGCACGGCCTTTGGCAGTTGCTGCATGAGGAAGGCAGCACCATGCGGGTTATGCGCCACATCGAGCAGTATCAATGGGGATTCACCCACCTTTTGCAAACGACCGGGCAAGGCCGCCAGCCGCAGGCCCTCACGCAAGGCCGCTTCAGAAATGCTGATTGGTGCAGCAAATACGGCGGCCAGTGCAACAGCAGCATTGGCCAGCGCCAGTGCCGGCCTCGGCAAATCCTTCAGCACACGACCAGCACCTTGCCAACTCCATGCCCCTGCTACTTCGTGATGACTGAAATCACGACCACGGCAAAGCAGGATAGCGCCTTTTTCTTCGGCCGCTTCCAGCAAAGTGGCAGGCGGACTGTCATCACCGCAAATAGCCGGCTTGCCGCGGCGGAAAATACCGGCCTTTTCCACGGCAATCTTCTCGCGGGTATCGCCCAGGTATTCAACATGGTCAATGCCTATGCTGGTGACCACGGCGACATCAGCATCGATCAGGTTCACGGCATCCAGGCGCCCGCCCAAACCGACTTCCAGCACGACAATATCCAGCGCTGCCTCTTGGAAAACCAGGAACGCCGCCAGTGTGGTGAATTCAAAATAAGTGAGGGAAATATCACCCTGGGCGGCGCGGATCTTTTCAAAAGCAGCAACCAGGACGGCATCAGCCACCGGTTCGCCGTTCAGGCATATGCGTTCGTTGAAATGCAGGATATGCGGCGAGGTGTAACTGCCCACATGCAGACCGGCTGCCTTGTAGATGCTGACCAGGGTTGCCACGGTGGAGCCCTTGCCATTGGTGCCGCCCACGGTAATCACCGGGCAGCCGGGCTGGCGCAGCCCGAGGCGGTCCGCCACCTGGCCGGCCCGTTCCAGGCCCATGTCTATGGCCTTGGGGTGTTGCACTTCCAGCCAGGACAACCAGTCCGCCAGCGTCTTCGCCATCTGAGGAAATTCCTGCCATAAAAAGAAAATCGGCCACCAGGGCCGATTTTCATGATCCGCGACAATCAGATCGGGTAATGCGTGAATTTTGCCAGCAGGCGGAAAATCGTGTCACGCATTTCATGCCGATGAATGATGATGTCGACCGCGCCATGATCAAGCAGGAACTCGGAGCGCTGGAAGCCTTCCGGCAGTTTCTGGCGCACAGTCTGCTCGATCACGCGCGGACCGGCAAAGCCGATGAGGGCATTGGGTTCAGCGGCATTGATGTCACCGAGCATGCCCAGGCTCGCCGAGACGCCGCCGGTGGTGGGATGCGTGAGCACGCTGATGTAGGGCACCCCGGCATCGCGCATGCGCGCCAACGCGGCGGAGGTCTTGGC
>JASLCO010000320.1 GCA_030146505.1 Moraxellaceae bacterium | reverse complement strand
CTGCCAGGCACTGTGGATAGGCCTGTGCGTGGCCGGAGCTGCCCGCTTCCGCGAATTCCAGGCCTACGCCTTCCTGCTCGCGGGCTACACCAGTTGCCTGATCGGCTTTCCTGCCGTCATGCAGCCAGAAAGTTTTTTCAGCATTGCCCAGGGCCGCATTTCCGAAATCATCCTCGGCATACTGTGCGCCGCCATCATCAGCGACACGCTTTTCCCGCAGCGGCTGACACCACGCCTGGTCGCCGCCGTGCGCAGCCAGTTTGCCGGCCTGCTGCAATTCGTGCACGAAGCTGTCGCCGCACCACTGGACCGTACCATCACGGTGGAAGACCAGATCCGTTTTGTCAGCCAGATACTGGCGCTGGAATCACTGCGCGCCTCCACCATTTTCGAGACACCTGATTCACGCATACGCGATGACCATCTGCGGCTGTTCAATGCCGACTTCATGACCGTCACCACCTCGCTACATGCCCTGCAACAACATGCCCACCGCATGCGTGAGCAGAAGCGTCTGCTGGCACTGGCCGCCCTGCGCCCCTGCGTGGCCGGCATCGCGCCACAGCTCATGCGCGCCGATGGCAGCATTCCCACCATGGCGGCGGAAGCATCGGAAGTTGCCGAGCGGCTGACGGCCTTCATGCCGCAACTGGAAACGGACCTTGCACAGGCACGCGAGGAACTGGCAGAAAAAGTCGGCCGCCAGGAATTGCTGGAGTTTGAATGCGCCACCGAACTGCTGCGCGATGTCGTCACCGAACTGGCGCAGCTGACTTACAGCTATGCCGCCCTGGCCAATGCCGCCCACAGTCCGGCCCGCCCGGCCCCGCCTTTCATTCCGCATGCCGAACTCGGCGAAGCGCTGGTGGCTGGTCTGCGCGCCACTGTCGCCATGCTGGCGGTGCAAGCCTTCTGGATTGCCACCGGCTGGAGCAATGGCGCCACCGCCGCCACGCTGGCCTGCGTGGGATGTGCACTTTTTGCGGCATCGCCCGCACCGCTGGCGTCCGTCAAACAGATGAGCACCGGTTTCGTGCTGGGCTTCATTGCTGCTATTTTCTGCAAATTCCTGCTGCTGCCCGCGGCGGACAACTTCGTCATGATGAGCCTGTCGTTTCTGCCTTTCCTCACGCTGGGCTGCCTGCTGATGACGAATCCGCGCCACGCCGGCATGGGCTCCGGCTTCAACCTCATGCTGATTTCCTCCATCGCCCCCGACAACCAGATGGTTTACGACATCGCCGCCTTCCTCAACGACGGCATGGCACAACTGATCGGCATAGGCGTGGCCGGCGTGGCGTTTTTCCTGGTGGCGGTCAAGCCCGCCAGTGAATTGCAATTACGCCTGGCACGCTTGCTGCGCCACGAACTCGCCGACACCACGGTCATCCGCCTGCGACAGCTGCCCCATGTTTTTGAAAGCCGCACCCGCGACCTCATACGCCGCATCGCCACTCTGCCCGAACCGGCCCGCTCCACGCTGACCCTCTGCGCGCTTTCCGTGCTGGAACTCGGCGATGCCACAGTAGACCTGCGCCGCACGCTGGCACGCAGCAGCAGCCGTGAAGTGCAACAGAAGCTGCGCGAACTGCTGGGCCAGCTGGACACCGCTTTCCGCCATGCCGATGACTCCAAACGCCGGCACATACTGGGGCTGTTGCGACAGAACCTGCACGAACTGAGTGTGCAGCTGGACAGCACGGCACATCGCGACGACATCCTGCTGCTGCGCCTGCAGCGTCAGCTTTACCGTATCTACAGCGTGCTTTGCGACGATGCCTGGTTCGCCGCCTTCAGCCAACGCCAGAGCACAACCGGAAACGTGGAGCTCCGCCATGCCTCGTGAAATCGATATTTTCGGCATTTACGTGCCAGCCCTGCTGCCGCTTTTCCTGCTGACGGCAGCGATCTACTGGCCACTGGAAAGCACACTCGCCCGCCGCGGATTCTTCCAGCACGTCTGGCACGCCTCGCTTTTCCGTTTCGCCCTTTTCACCTGCCTCTATGCCGGCGCCAGCTTGCTGGTTTACCGCTGACACAGGATCACGCCATGCCAAAACCGGATCGCAAGACCTTGTTCCGCTTCAGTCTCACCGGCCTTATCTGCCTCCTGGCCCTGTTGCTGGGGCACGCACTCTGGCGCCATTACATGCAGACACCCTGGACACGCGACGGCCGTATCAAGGCGGATGTCATCAACGTGGCACCCGATGTTTCCGGCATCGTCACGCAGGTGCTCATCCATGACAACCAGCTGGTGAAAAAAGGCGATGTGCTCTTCGTGGTCGACCAGCGGCGCTATGAGCTGGCCCTGCAGCAGGCAGACGCCCTGCTGGCCTCGCGCAAATCGGACTCCACCCAACGCCAGCATGAGGCGCAGCGCCGCGCAGAACTCAATGCCCAGGCCATTTCCGAAGAAACCCGCGAAAGCAGCCGCTCCCAGGCCACCAGCGCCAATGCGCTTTATCTGGAGGCTCTGGGCGCACGCGACACCGCCAGGCTCAATCTCGAACGTACCGAAGTACGGGCACCGGTGAATGGCTATATCGGCAATCTGAATGTGCATGCCGGCGATTACGCCACGGCCGGGCGTGCCGTGCTGGCCATCATAGATACGCAATCTTTCCGCGTGGATGGCTATTTCGAGGAAACGCAGATTCCGCTTTTCCGCGAAGGCGACGGTGCCACCATCCGGCTCATGAGCGGTGGCCGCGAGCTCAAGGGACACGTGGAAAGCATTTCACGCGGCATCACCGACCGCGACAACGCCACCGGCCAGGAGCTGCTGGCCAATATCAATCCGACCTTCAGCTGGGTCAGGCTGGCGCAGCGCATTCCCGTGCGTGTTCATATCGACGAAATCCCGCCCGATGTGGTGCTGGCTGCCGGCATGACGGCCACCGTTGTCGTGCACCCGCAGGAGCAAGGAAAAGCGGCCATCCAGAATGGCAGTACCGACAAGAAAGCCCGCTGATGCGGGCTTTTTTCTGGAAGCCGGAATATCTGATGGACCTCACATCCGGTACGCAAGCTGAGCGCAGGAAGACCAACCGTGCATGCTCATGCGCCGGTCTTTCTGCAAAAAAACATGCAGCAAGGGAATTCAGGCCTTCAAGGTGGCCATGTCGATAACGAAGCGGTATTTCACATCGCCCTTCACCAGGCGCTCATAAGCTTCATTGATCTGTGCCATGGAAATCAGTTCGATATCGCTGGCAATGCCGTGCTGCGCGCAGAAATCCAGCATTTCCTGGGTTTCTGCAATGCCACCGATGGAAGAACCGGCCAGCTGGCGGCGCCGGCTCGTGAGCTGGAAGGCGCTGACCGGTGCCGGCTGCGGCGGCAGGCCCACCAGTGTCATGGTGCCGTCCAGCCTCAGCAGGGAAAGATAGGCATTGAGATCGTGCGGCGCCGACACCGTATCCAGGATGAAATGCAGGCTGTTGCGCTGCGCTTTCATTTCATCCCTGTTTTTCGACACCACCACTTCATGCGCGCCCAGACGCAGGCCGTCTTCGCGCTTGCTTTCCGATGTGGTGAACAGCACCACATGCGCGCCCATGGCCCGCGCAATCTTCACCGCCATATGGCCCAGGCCACCAAGGCCCACCACGCCCACGCGCTGACCCGGCCCTACTTTCCAGTGCCGGAGCGGCGAGTACGTGGTGATGCCGGCGCACAGCAAGGGAGCGGCAGCGGCCAGGTCCATATTTGCCGGCACTTTCAAGGCGAAGGCCTCGTCCACCACGATGGTGCTGGAATAGCCGCCGAAGGTGAAACCACCGCTGTGACGATCCGGGCTGCAATACGTCCAGGTCATGCCGTTTTCGCAGAATTGTTCCTCACCCTCGCGACAGGGCGAACACTGGCGGCAGGAATCCACCATGCAGCCCACGGCGGCAATATCACCCACCTTGAATTTGCTGACGGCAACGCCGGTCTTCACCACACGACCGATGATTTCATGGCCGGGCACGCAGGGATAAGGCGTCGCTCCCCATTCACTGCGCACCTGGTGCAGGTCGGAAT
>JASLCO010000192.1 GCA_030146505.1 Moraxellaceae bacterium | reverse complement strand
AAGCGGGATCGAACCGCTGACCTCTACAATGCCATTGTAGCGCTCTCCCAGCTGAGCTATAGCCCCGTACCGCACTCGCCGTCTGGTACTGGCGAGGTCCGCATTCTAGGGGCCGGGCAGAGCCAGCGTCAAGCCGCCGGACCGGCCGCCCATATGCTGAAAAAGCCCGGAAAAACCGGGCTTTTTCAGTAGCCTGCCTACCCAGACCCCTGGCTTCTTTTTGAAGTGGTGGCCGACACAGTCTGCCTCAAAGCAGCTTCTCAATATCCGCAGCAATGTCTTCAGGTTTGGTGGCAGGGGCATAACGGCTGATCACCTTGCCGTTGCGGTCCACGAGGAATTTCGTGAAATTCCATTTCACGGCCTTGCTGCCGAGCAGGCCGGGAGCAGCGCTGGTGAGGTGCTTGAAAATGGGGTCGGCATTTTCACCATTCACATCGATCTTGGCGAACATGGGAAAGGTCACCCCGTAATTGAGCTCGCAGAATTCGCTGATCTGCGCATCATCGGCCGGGTCCTGGTTCAGGAACTGATTGCAGGGAAAGCCGAGCACGGCCAGCCCCTTGTCCTTGTACTTTTCATACAACTCTTCCAGTCCCTTGAACTGCGGCGTGAAACCACACTTGCTGGCGGTATTCACGATGAGCAGTACCTGCCCCCTGAAATCGGCAATGGCCTTGTCCTGGCCGGTGATGGTTTTGGCGGAATAATCGTAAACACTGGCCATGGGCCTCTCCTTCTTGCTTTGCAGCTCTATTGTTCAAAAAAAATCATGTTTTCTCTTCAGCATCCGGCTGCAGTGTCAGCGACAGGGAATTGACGCAGTAACGCAGGCCGGTAGGACGCGGCCCGTCCGGAAAAAGATGGCCAAGATGGCTGCCGCATCGGCGACAGGTGATCTCGGTGCGGATCATGCCGTGGCTGCTGTCGCCATGCTCGTCGATGATGTCCTTTTCCAGCGGCTGGTAAAAGCTGGGCCAGCCGGAACCGGAATCGTATTTGCTGCCGGAACTGAAGAGCGGCTCGCCACAGGCGCGGCAGACATAAGTGCCGTCACGATGTTCGTCCCAGTACTCGCCGGTAAAAGCACGTTCGGTGCCTTTTTCACGGCAGATGCGGTACTCCTCGGGACTGAGCTCGGCCCGCCATTCGGCTTCGGATTTCACCAGCTTGTGGTCACTCATGAGCGCCTCCCTCCTCGTGTTCATGCCGGACGTCCCCGGGACAGGGAAACCGGCTCTGGGAAACCCCTATGGGGCTGCCCGGCACCGGCTTCAAGCTGTCTCGAGGGTATTTCCTGGGGTTTGCCCCGGCAGTCACGAAAAAGCTCATCTTTTCTGTCCTGCCCTGCTGGCAAAAAGAAAAAATAGGAAATAGCCTATACGCCATCAAAACCCTATGCCGGAGTCCCCGATGAGCCTCCCCCTGCTGGAACAAGTGGAACAGTTCCTGTCCGATTACCCGGACATCAGCGCCTCCCAGTTCGGCACCCTGTTCCGCAAGGACCCCAACTTCGTGGGCGAACTCAAGAAGGGGCGCAGCCCGCGCCAGGCCACCGTCGACCAGTTGCTGGCCGACATGCAGGGCTGGCGCCGCGACAACCCGCCGCAAGCCGGCAGCAAACCCGTTTCCCTACCACCGCGCGAGTCCGCCATGGAAATTCCCAAGTCCTCCAAGCTGAAAAACGTCTGCTATGACATCCGTGGCCCCGTGCTCAAAGCCGCCACGGCGATGGAGGAACAGGGCCACCGCATCATCAAGCTCAATATCGGCAACCCGGCACCCTTCGGTTTCGAGGCACCGCAGGAAATCCTGGCCGATGTCATCACCAACCTGCCCACGGCCATAGGCTATTGCGAGTCCAAGGGACTCTTTGCCGCGCGCAAGGCCATCATGCAGTACTACCAGCAGAAAGGCCTGTTCGGCGTGGAAACCGGTGACATCTATATCGGCAATGGCGTCTCCGAGCTCATCGTCATGGCCATGCAGGCCCTGCTTGATAATGGCGATGAGATGCTGATCCCGGCGCCGGACTACCCGCTCTGGACGGCGGCCGTCACTCTCTCCGGCGGCACCCCGGTGCATTACCTCTGCGACGAGAACAATGGCTGGTATCCCGATCTCGCCGACATGGAAAAGAAGATCACGCCGAAAACGCGCGGCATTGTGGTCATCAACCCCAATAACCCGACAGGTGCGGTGTATCCGAAGCACATCCTGGAAGGCATTGTCGCCCTCGCCCGCAAGCACAAGCTCGTGCTTTTTGCCGACGAAATCTACGACAAGATCCTCTACGACGAAGCCCGGCACACCTGTCTCGCCACCCTGGCACCGGACCTGCTCTGCGTGACGTTCAATGGTCTCTCGAAATCCTATCGCGTGGCCGGTTTCCGTTCCGGCTGGCTCATGGTCAGCGGCAACAAGGGCATCGCGAAAGACTATATCGAAGGTCTGGACATGCTGGCTTCCATGCGCCTGTGCGCCAATGTACCGGCGCAAAATGCCATACAGACTGCGCTCGGCGGCTACCAGAGCATCAACGACCTGATACGTCCGGGCGGCCGTCTCTACGAGCAGCGCAATCTTGCCGTGGACATGCTGAACACCATTCCCGGTGTGAGCTGCGTAAAACCGGAAGGCGCGCTTTATCTGTTCCCGCGCCTTGATCCCACGATGTATCCCATCGCCAATGATCAGGACTTCGTGCTGGAGCTGCTGCAAGCAGAAAAAGTGCTGCTGGTGCAGGGCACGGGCTTCAACTGGCCAAAGCCGGATCACTTCCGCGTCGTCTTCCTGCCCAACAAGGAAGACCTGCGCGAAGCCATCACGCGTATTGCACGTTTCCTGGAAAGCTACCGTCAGCGCCATGGCACCGATGCAGCAGCCTGACGGCCGGCGCCTGCGCGCCCTGCTGCTGGCGGCCCTGCTGCCGGCAGCCGCACTCGCGGGGCCGGAACTCTGCCACGTCAGTTTCAGCAGCGGCGCCACGCTCCTGATGCCGGTGGCGCGCAGCTGGCAGGACCAGCAGGAGGGCTTGTCGGGCCGGCTGGATGCCGGCCCCGGGCTTCTGTTTGTCTGGGAAGAAACCAGAGTGCGCGCGCTATGGATGAAGAACACCTACATCCCTCTGTCTGCGGCCTTCCTGGATGAAAATGGCCGTGTGCTGGACATCGTGGACATGGAACCGGCCAGCGAGGACCGCCACAGCTCGCCGGGCCCCGTCGGCAGCGCCATCGAACTGGCCCGGGGCGATTTCGAGCGCCATCACATCGAAGTGGGGGACACCGCCACTTTCCGCTGCGACGACGCCACACCCTGAGCACCGCTCCCATTGGTCAACACGCTGTTTTCACAAAAGTTTCACGTCCGGCAATTACAGGCTGAAACACAAAATCCTGCTTGAAATCATCCCCACTTGTCCCTAATTTCCGTGTGACTTCACAAGGAGACCAACACGTCCATGTTCCGCATTTTCCTGTTCCTTCTGACCAACCTCGCCGTCGTCGTGATTGCCGGCCTCGTGCTCAGCATCTTGGGCGTAGGTTCAACACACGGTGCAGGCAACACCCTCAACCTGCAGTCCCTGCTGGTCTTCTGCTTTGTCTTCGGCATGGTGGGCTCGCTGTTTTCCCTCTTCATCTCCAAGTGGATGGCCAAACGCAGCACCGGTACCCAGCTGATTGAAAATCCGCGCACGGAAGAAGAGCGCTGGCTGGTGGCCACCGTGCAGGAGCTGGCCACCAAGGCCGGCATCAAGATGCCGGAAGTGGGTATTTTCCCCAGCTACCAGTCGAATGCCTTTGCCACGGGCTGGAACAAGAACGCCGCCCTGGTGGCCGTGTCCTCCGGACTGTTGCAGCGCATGAGCCGCGACGAAGTAAAAGCCGTGCTGGGCCATGAAATCGGCCACGTCGCCAATGGCGATATGGTGACTCTGGCTCTGGTGCAGGGCGTGGTGAACACCTTCGTGATGTTCTTCTCGCGCATCATCGGCAATTTCGTGGACCGCGTGGTGTTCAAGAATGAAGACGGCCCCGGCATTGCCTATTTCGTCACCAGCATGGTTTGCGATCTGGTGCTGGGCATACTCGCTTCCACCATCGTCATGTGGTTCTCGCGTTTCCGCGAATTCCGCGCCGACGAAGCCGGCGCCAGGCTGGCCGGCAAGCAGTCCATGATCAACGCCCTGCGCCGCCTGCAGGCCGAACATGAAATCCCTGACCAGATGCCGGCGGAAATGACTGCGCTGGCGATCACCGAAGGCAAGCGCGAGGGCTTCAGCTTTGCTGCGCTCTTCATGAGCCATCCGCCACTGGAAAAACGCATCGAAGCCTTGCAGGCCATGCAGGTCTGAGTACGGATGCTGGCAATCGCCAAAGAAAAGCCCCGCCAAAAGCGGGGCTTTTCTTTTGGGGCTTTATGCTGTCGTCCTTATTCAGGAGAAACGCAGGTGTGAATTCATTCGTATAAACCTGCGGAAAAAAGCTGTCAGCTGATTTCCATGGGACCTGATCCCGGCAAGCGGCTGACAAGATCGGCGCCCAGCAAACGGGACGGGGTATAACTGCCACCCGCCACCTGATGCTGCAAAAGATGCTCGGCTACGGTCAGCGAGCCCGTCACGGTCAGGCTGTAACCATTGGCCGTCTGTATGCGCGCCGTCTTCACCATGCCGGCTGCATTGCGGGCTTCGCCCCATACAGCGGTGGAAAGCTTTTCCCGTTGGGCTTCGTCCGGCCCTTTCACCGTGCGCGCGATGCGCCTCTTCATGAAATTCTGCACGGGGGCCAGCGCCAGCAGCGGCCGCACATAATTGCTGAGGCGCGCACTTTTCACCACGCGTCCGGAAACCGGAACATAAACCTCGATATCGGGAATGCCGGTGCTGTACCAGGCCGTGCTGACATCGCCCCAGGGTATGGTCATGGCGAGCTTTTCTTCCGAACCAAAACGGATTTTCCTCACCTTCCAGGCCATGGGCACCCTGGTGATCCGGCCCTTGATGCGTGCCCTTCCGCCCAGGCCCAGGCCTTCCACAGAGGTTTTTGCCGTCCCCGGGGAAAAACCGGAGCGGGAATCAAAGCCCAGCGCCAGATGCGTGGCATCGGGCAAGGCGGCTTTCAGCGCCGCTGCAACACAATCGGTGGGAATCACGTCAAACCCCACGCCGG
>JASLCO010000213.1 GCA_030146505.1 Moraxellaceae bacterium | reverse complement strand
TGTAGGTGCGAATTCATTCGCACCTACAGGATAGCTTGCAAGAGAGTTTTGAAATGCCCCAGATCGTGTTTCTGCCCCACCAGCAAATCTGCCCCGATGGTGCCGTCATCGAGGCGGAAAAAGGCGAGTCCATCTGCGAGGCAGCGCTGCGCAACGGCCTCAAGATCGAGCACGCCTGCGAGATGTCCTGCGCCTGCACCACTTGCCATGTCATCGTGCGCGAAGGCAATGAGTCGCTGAACGAGGCTGACGAGCTGGAAGAAGACATGCTGGACAAGGCCTGGGGCCTGGAAGCGGATTCGCGCCTGTCCTGCCAGGCCATCGTGGCGGATGAAGACCTCGTGGTGGAAATTCCCAAGTACACGATCAACCACGCTTCCGAGAAACACTGAATGGCTCCCTCTCCTGCCGGGAGAGGGGTGTGGTGAGGGAGCAGCCTTCGCCTTTCACAACCCAGGATGAAAACCATGTCACTGAAATGGACCGACTCCCGCGACATCGCCATTGAACTGGCGGAGGCCCATCCCGAAGTGGACCCCCGGGCCGTACGCTTCACTGACCTCATGCAATGGGTGCTGGACCTGCCCGGTTTTGGGGATGATCCCAAGCACTGTGGCGAGAAGATTCTTGAAGCAATACAACTGGCGTGGATGGACGAGGTCTGAGGCCTTTTTTCGTCACTGCAAGACCGCCAAAAGGGCGGTCTTTTTCATGATGGCAAGCCCGGGGTATCAGTGGAGTGGCGTGCCGGCCATGCGCCGGCATGGTATTGCCGCCAAAGCTGCGTATAATCGCGGCTCTGTTTCGGGACGGCTTCAAGGCCTTTCCCTAACCTATTGATTTCACGGGGGTATCCCCGTTTCTTTGGCATATTCTGTGGAGAGCATCATGGCTGTCGAACGTACCCTGTCCATCATCAAGCCGGACGCGGTTGGCAAAAACGTCATTGGCGAAATCTATGCCCGTTTCGAGAAGGCCGGCCTCAAGGTCGTTGCCGCCAAGATGAAGCACCTGTCCAAGGCTGAAGCCGAAGGCTTCTATGCCGAGCACCGCGAGCGTGGCTTCTTCGGCGACCTGGTGGCTTTCATGACCTCCGGCCCGGTGGTGGTCTCCGTGCTGGAAGGCGAGAATGCCGTGCTGGCTCACCGTGAAATCCTGGGCGCCACCAATCCCAAGGACGCCGCTCCCGGTACCATCCGTGCCGATTTCGCCGTCAGCATTGATGAAAACGCCGCCCACGGTTCCGACAGCACCACCTCGGCCGCCCGTGAAGTGAGCTATTTCTTCGCCGCTACGGAAATCTGCCCACGCACACGTTGATCTCATGAGGGCGCCGGGTTCCTGTCGACCCGGCGTCTCTGTCATGGGTGAAGTAAAGCCGTTGGCTGCGGCTGCCCCGCCATGAAGGGTGTGCGGCAAAGAAAGCCCAACAGATTGCCCTTCGGGGCCTCGACATAATTGGTGTAGCAACCGGTCGACATCATGAATACAGAAGCCCGCAGTCCGTCCCCCTCTTCCTCCTCTTCCAAAGTCAACCTGCTTGGCCTCAGCCGTGAGCAGATGGAGGACTATTTCCTCTCGCTGGGCGAAAAGAAATTCCGTGCCCAGCAGGTGCTGAAGTGGATACACCAACTGGGTGTGGACGACTTCGAGCAGATGACCAATGTTTCCAAGGCCCTGCGCCAGAAGCTGGCACAGGTGGCGGAGATACGTGCGCCGGAAGTGGTGCACCGCGAATATTCCACGGATGGCACGCGTAAATGGGTGATGAGGGTCGGCGACAATTCCATGGTCGAGACGGTGCTCATTCCTGATGGCGACCGCAAGACCCTGTGTGTTTCTTCCCAGGTTGGCTGTGCCTTGGATTGCAGTTTCTGCTCCACCGGCAAGCAGGGTTTCCAGCGCGATCTTTCCACGGCTGAAATCATCGGCCAGGTCTGGATTGCCAATCGTTCCTATTTCGAAGACGAGCCGATCATGGAAAATCGTGAGCGCGCCATTACCAATGTGGTGATGATGGGCATGGGTGAGCCGCTCCTCAACTTCGACAATGTCATCCCGGCCATGAAGCTCATGCTGGATGATTTTGCCTATGGCCTGTCCAAGCGCCGCGTCACGCTTTCCACGTCGGGTGTTGTGCCCATGCTGGACAGGCTGGGCGAAGAAATTGATGTGGCTCTGGCGATTTCCCTGCATGCGCCGAATGACGAGCTGCGCGACGAGATTGTGCCCATCAATCGCAAATACCCACTGAAAGAGCTGCTGGCGGCTGGCCGTCGCTATCTGGCGCGTTTCCAGGGTGAAGAGGGTGGTCGTCGCAAGATCACCATGGAATACGTGATGCTGGCCGGTGTAAACGATACGCCGGCTCATGCCCGCGAGCTGGCGCGCCTGCTGAAAGACACGCCCAGCAAGATCAACCTGATTCCCTTCAATCCCTTCCCGCATGCAGGCTATGGGCGCTCGAAGCGGGAAGACATCCTTGCTTTCCAGAAAATCCTGACCGAAGCCGACTACATCTGCACCATACGTTCCACGCGCGGTGACGATATCGACGCCGCCTGCGGCCAGCTGGTCGGCCAGGTGCAGGACCGGACCCGCCGCGCCGAGCGCTGGCAGGCCAGGAATAATGAAAAGAACAACGACAAGAACCCACGGGAAATCTTCAGGAGTGCGTCATGAGGCTTGTTGCAGTACTGCTGGCGGCAGTGGCGCTTTCCGCCTGTACCACGGTGGAGGAAACCGGCAATCGCAAGATTGATCCCAAGGCCGGTGCCCGTGACCGTGTGGCGATGGCTTCCGAATACCTACGCAAGGGCGACAACGAATCGGCGCAGGTGCAACTGAAGAAGGCACTGCAGCTGGATTCCGGTTCGCCGGAAGCGCATCACCTGATGGCCGTGGTGCAGGAACGCGATGGCGACCTGAAAAAGGCCGACAAGGAATACCGCAAGGCGCTCAAGCTCAAGCCGGAATATTCCGCGGCGCATAACAACTACGGTGTTTTCCTGCTCAAGAACGATCGTTGCAAGGATGCCATCAAGCAGTTCGAGGCGGCCGCCGATGATCTTGGCTACGACTATCGTGCGCAGGCTTTTGAAGGCATGGGGCGCTGCCAGCTCAAGGCCGGTGACAAGGATGAGGCATCGCGTTCATTCACGCGTGCGTTGAGGCTGGACAGCAATCTGCCGCTGGCCAACCTGCAACTGGCAGATCTCTTTTTCCAGCAGAAGAATTACGTGGCCTCGCGTGATCTTTACCAGCGTTATCTCAAGCTCACCGAAAAAGTGCCGCAGTCGCCGCAGAGCCTGTGGCTGGGCATACGCATCGAACGCCAGCTGGGCGACAACAAGAATGCCCTGGCCAGCTATGAACTGGCCCTGCGCCGCCTGTATCCGGACAGTCCGGAATACAAGCTGTACCAGGAATCCCTGAAGGCGGGAAAGTGAGAGCCTTCTTGTTTCATGTGGAGTGAATCGTGACAGAAGAGATCAAAGACGAGAGTGTGCGCGACGAGGCGGACTATCTCTCTTTCCTTCCCGGCCAGCGTCTCAGGAAAGCGCGGGAAATGCGCGGGCTGACGGTGGAGCAGGTGGCGAAGGAGCTGCATCTCTCCCTGCGTTTCGTGAACCTCATGGAGGCAGATTCCTACAAGGACCTGCCGGAGCCGGCTTTCGTGCGCGGCTATATGCGCCGTTATGCGCAACTGGTGAAGCTGTCGGCGGATGATATTGCCGGCAAATTCGACCAGTGCTATGCCGCCGACACCGAAACGCCGCCAGTGGACGAGCGCCCCTATAATCCGGTGCAGTTGCTGGGCATCATCGCGCGGCCGCGCCTGCGTCTGGGTCGCCTGTTGTCCTGGGCCTCGCTGGCGCTGATCGTGGCGCTGCTGATCGGTTTCCTGTGGAGCGGTTTCCACCGCTCGCAGCCAGTGGCGCCGGAGATTGCGCAGATACCGGCGTCCACCACTGCTGCGATGGCACCCGCGCCAGCTCCGGCTGACAACGCGACTCCGGTTTTGTCCGCGCCGGGTGCCGGCATGAACGTACTGCCCGCACCCACCAGCACGGCTTCTGTGGCAGCGGCTCCTGCAGGCCTTGCCCCTGCCAATGCCACGACAGTCGCCACGGCAAGCGGCCCTGATACCCTGGTGCTGGCGCTGGGTGCCGAAAGCTGGGTCAGCGTGCAGGATGCCAGGCGTCAGTCCCTGCTCAGCGCCTTGCGGCCGGCTGGCCAGATCACGCTCAAGGGCGAAGCGCCTTTTTACGTGAGCATAGGCAATGCTGCTGTCGTCACCC
>JASLCO010000409.1 GCA_030146505.1 Moraxellaceae bacterium | reverse complement strand
CCTCGAGCCTGAGCTTGTCGAGAAAGTTGACCTTGATTTCCATACGGGCACCGGATGATTGGCTGGGGTGGCTGAGTGGCGCCATCATGACGCAATTTCTGTACAGCACCAGAAAGCAAAAAGGCCACTTCGATGAAGTGGCCTTTTTGCTTTATATGGCTCCCCGAGCTGGGCTCGAACCAGCGACCTAAGGATTAACAGTCCTGCGCTCTACCAACTGAGCTATCGGGGAATCGCTTGAGGCCGCGAATAATAGGGATGAGGGCCGGGGTGGTCAAGCTGCAAGAGCAGTTTTTCTGAAGAAAAAACAAAGCCGTCGCAATGGACGGCTTTGTTTTGCTTTTCAAAGGCTTGGGTGGCGAAGTTTTGAGCAGCAGGCGCTAGGTTTCCCCTCACCCCAACCCTCTCCAATGGGAGAGGGAGTCAACCCTCGATGGCCTTCTTGATACGGCCCAGTGCATCTTCCAGCACCTTGGGGGAGGTGGCGTAGGAAATGCGCATATGGCCGTCCAGACCGAAAGCGGAGCCCGGCACCACGGCCACGCCGACAGTGTTGAGCAGCAGCTCGGAGAACTCGAGGTCGTTCTTCAGGCCCAGCTTCTTGATGGCCCCTTCCACATTGGCGAAGGCATAGAAAGCGCCGTCAGCCGGTGAGCAGGAAATGCCTTCGATCTTGTTCAGGGTGTCCACCACATAGTCGTGGCGTTCCTTGAAGGCCTTGACCATGGGCACCAGCACATCCTGCGGGCCGTTGAGCGCGGCTTCCGCGGCCACCTGGGAAATGGAGGTGGGGTTGGAGGTGGACTGGCTCTGCACATTCTTCATGGCATTGATGAGCTTCACCGGGCCGGCGGCATAGCCGATGCGCCAGCCGGTCATGGCATAGGCCTTGGAGACGCCATTGAGCACGATGGTGCGGTCATAGAGATCCGGTGCCACGGTGACGATGTTTTCGAACTTTTCTTTGGTCCAGATGATGTGCTCGTACATGTCATCGGTGGCGATGAGCACATGCGGGTGCTTGCGCAGCACGTCGGCCAGTGCAATCAGCTCGGCCTTGGAGTAGACCATGCCGGTGGGGTTGGACGGGCTGTTCAGCACCAGCAGGCGGGTCTTGGGCGTGATGGCCTTTTCCAGTTGCGCGGCGGTGATCTTGTAGCCCTGGGACTGCGGGCATTCGATGCATACGGGCACGCCGTCGGCAATCAGGGTCATGTCCGGGTAGGACACCCAGTAGGGGGCCGGGATGATGACTTCATCACCCTTGTTGAGCAGGGCGAGGGCGAGATTGAAAAAGCTCTGCTTGCCACCGCAGCTCACCAGGATCTGGTTGGCTGCGTAGTCGAGGTTCTGGTCGCGCTTGAGCTTGGCGATGATGGCCTTTTTCAGGCTGGGTGTGCCGTCCACGGCGGTGTACTTGGTGAAGCCGGATTCAATCGCCTTGATGGCGGCCTGCTTGATGTGCTCGGGGGTGTCGAAATCGGGCTCACCGGCGCCGAGGCCGATGATGTCCCGGCCCGCAGCTTTCAGCTCGGCGGCCTTGTTGGTGACGGCCAGGGTCGGGGAGGGCTTGATGCTCAGTACACGTTCAGACAGACGGATGTCCACGGCAAAACCTCGTGTTGGACGGAAGATGGGTGGGGGAAGCTGGGGGATGATACCGGAAGCGGCTGGTCTGTGGGAGCAGCTTTGGCCGCCATGAGAGGGGGTATGGCCAGGAGGGCGGGCAGCCCCGGCTATTTACCCGCTCCCGCTTCTTTCTGCTTCTGCAGGCGCCGCAGCAGCTTGATCTGCTCCATCACCAGATGCTGGTTTTCAGCACTCAATTCCCGGTAGTAGCGCAGCAGGAGCTGGGGGCTGTTGTCAGGGGAACTGACGAGGATTTCGTGGAGGAGTTCGTCGTCAGAGGGAGTCATATGCATGGCGCATGCGATCTCGATGTCATCTGGCAAATCCGGCGCCATTTCTTCCGCCAGGGCATGTATCCGGCTGACGCTGGTACGCAAGGCATCCGCCAGCCGGCGCAGCACGTCGAAGGTCGGCAAACGCTGGCCGCTCTCAATGCGGGAGATATTGCTGGTGGCCACGTCGGCCTCCAGCGCCAATTCTTCCTGTGTCAGGCCGCGTTCCACGCGCAAGGCCCGTATTACCTGCCCGATGCTCATGGGCGGATTCTTCGGGTCAGCTTGCCGGCGGGGCAAATCCGTGGCGGCAATATGCTTTACAGGTATTTGCCATATTGGCAATATCGGGTGGGCAAGGTTGCCAGTCTAAAGAGCAATCAATGCATTGATGGATGCAATCCATGATGCGTGTTGGGTTTATGCAAGACCGAATAGGGGATACATATGAAAACCAGAGGCCTTTTTCTTGCTGTAGCAGCCATCGCGCTGTCAGCTTCCATATCATCGGCAAAAGCTGAATGCAGAAAAGCTCAGGTTTGCGATGACTATGGAATGAATTGCCGCATCAGGGATATATGCGATAGCAAGCTTGATTTGCCATCGACCGGAATTGCGCCTATCACGCCATTACCCTCCACGCAGCTAAAACCACTGCCTTCAACCAGCCTTCCACCCTTGGGTACATCACAGTGCCAGTATGCTCAGGTAAATGGTCAGTGGAAAAATATTTGTCAATAATAAGGGGCAGCAATATGAGATACATTATATTAATTTTTCTCATTTTTCCTGAAGTATGTTTTTCATCTGAAGTGAATTTTGATGATTGGGCTTTTAACAAAGATGAAACTAGTAGCATTACCTATACAACAAACTCATCAGGTTCTACCCTTGCTTACGTGTGTATGTTTTCGTCAAAGCAGTGCATTTTTTATTATTCCTCAGAAACCTCTTGTGATGACAAACAAAAGTCAAACATATTGATAAGCTCAAGCATTGGGTCTTTCTCTGCCGAAACTATGTGTCAGAGAAGAGAAAAGACGGAGCCATATCTAAGCATAATAAACGGAGATTATTCTTTGTTTTTAGATGCTGTTACGAAAGGAGACATCATCGGAATTGCGATGCCATTGGAAAACGGACAATTCAGGGTTATCAGGTTTAGTCTAAAAGGAGCAAGACAGGCTATTTCCTATACTGAAAAAAATCTCTCAGACTTTAAGAAAGATTAGATTCTTTAGTTGTCATAAGTTGGACTACGGCGGTAATGGTTTAAGTGCTATTTATTAGATTCAAGGAGAAATCATGGGTAAAAATGACCGCAGTCACGATGATGATGGTTTTAATGAGTTCCTCCAGCAGCTGGTTGATGGCGGATATTTGGATGGAGTGGAACTTGCAGTAACAAAAATTGTTATTCAAAAAGGTAAGTCTGCTCTATCTGAAAAGCAGCTTTATGTTTTCAATGAGCACGTTCTTAAGTCTAATACAATTTCAGGTTGCTTAAGGTGCGGAAGCGATATTCCTTGGTCGGAAATGTATATGTCTATAGACAGTGGGCTGTGTGGATACTGCC
>JASLCO010000422.1 GCA_030146505.1 Moraxellaceae bacterium | reverse complement strand
CCCCTCCAGCCGCCTTTCACCCTCAGCGCTTGCGCGGGGTGGGATTGTGCTGCTTCGGAACCTCGGTGGCCGCCTCGGACGGCTTGGGCTCACTGGTCGGGGCCTTCTCCGCGCTGGCCTTGGCATCGCTGGTCTTGGCGTCGGCCGCGTCCTTCTGCACCTGGAGCTGCGCGTTGGACTCCGCCGCGGCCTCGCCCTGGTAACCCTGCACCGGGGCGACGCGCCCGACGGCGGACACCCGGCCCTCGTCGTGGTCATCCAGCTCGCCATCCGGCGCCGGGTCCAACATCGGGATGCGCTTGCCCTCCGGCGGAACGGTGGTGTTGCTGCCGTCGGAGTCCCACGCGTGATCGAACTCCCTGAGCGCGCCCCGGGTCTCGGCGTTGTCGGCGGGCGGGTTCATGGACTGGCGCCGGGTGAGCCGGTCGGTGGCCGGCCGGGGGGCCGGGGTGCGGTTCATCACCGCCGCGCGCTGGGCATCCGCCACCGCCAGCGGACCCGTGCGGGTCTGCTCCTCGCGCTCCAGGGCATCCGCCTCCGCGCGGGTGCAGACGTCGAAGAGCTTCGCGCTGTCGGGGTCGTTCTCGTCCTGCCGGAGGGTCTTCAACTTCTCCCCCATGGACAGGCTGACGGTGGTCCAGCCGCGCTCACCCACGAACTTCATCCCCTCGTAGGTGTAGGTCCGGACCAGATGACCCCGGCGCTTGTTGTACGGCTTGAGACGAACGTACCGCGTGTCATCGCTCTGCTCGGTGGTGTTGGTGCTCATCGCAGCTCCTGTGAGGGAAAATGAAAGGGCTGGATGAGCATAATGCTCATCCAGCCCCAGAAACAGTACCGCGCGCCAGTCCCGCTAGTTCAGCGGGAAACCACGATGAGCGTGAAGTTGGTGGCGCTCAGGTTGGTGGTGTTCGCCACCTGGGCCTGCGCACCCGCGCCACTGCCCACCTGAAACACCTTGAGCTTGTCGTTCACCTTGTCGTAGGCCGCGGTGTAGCCGCCGCAGTCCTGGGAGATGACCCCGAGGACTTCGACGTTCCCCTCATCCAGCGCGGCGCGCACCGAGGCCTGGAAGCCGGCGGTGCCCCCGGTGGCGTAGGCGCCATCCCCCGCGAAGGTGATGAGGTCGTGACGAACCGTGCCATCCGCGATGGCCCTGCTGACGACGGTGATGGTTCCGAGTGCCATGGTTTTGTGTCTCCGTTCGTTGTGAAGTTCCTCACCCGCGCGAGATGCGCAGGTGAGTCACGTGCAGGTCAGGCACCCACGCGAACGTTGATGGCCTTGGCAGTGGCATCCTCTTCGAGGACCACCACGTCCATGCGCAGGGTCACCACGATGATGACCTTGCCGGAGCGGATGTCCTCCGTGGTCTTCACCTTCACCTGACGCCAGATGCCGACCTCGAAGTTCTTCGGGTCGGAGAAGATGACCTCGGTGTTGTTGGAACCACCACCCAGGTTCTCCGGGTAGAGCGGGATGGCCTTCACCAGCACGCCACCGTAGCCCACCCCGATGTCATCGCCGCTGCCGTTGGACCCGAGGGCCGCGTCACCGAGCGCGGTCTCCCGCGCGGTCAGCGTGTCGCGGTAGTCGATCTCCGCGTCGGTGGACGTGAAGAAGCGCATCTGCCGCTTGTTGCGCAGGAACTGGCTCGGCATCGTCTTGAGCAGGTCGCGCAGGATGCCCTGGGCCAGGGTGTTGTTGCCGGCGTTCACCACGTGGGAGCTGATCTGCTTGCGGATGCCGTCGAACTCGGCCAGCGCCGGGTTGGCGGAGGTGACGTCGCCGTTGGTCACCAGGTCTTCCATGTCCCGCTGGACGGCCTCGCCCATCAGGGTCACCACGGTCTGCTTCAACCGCTCGCCCTCGATGTTGTCCTCCAGCAGTTCGTCCGTGAGGACCACCTCGCCGCGGAAGAGCTTGGCGTCGTGCTCCAGCCGGGAGGTCTCCGGCTTGCTCCGGTCGGCCTCGGGGAGGGGGACGCCCTCGCGACCAGGACGCAGGACGCGCTGGGAGAACTTGATCTTGTTCACCGCCTGGTTGGGCGACTTGAGCGGGATGACGCTCACCTGCCGCAGCAGCTCCGAGTTCTTGATGGCGATCTTCATGAACGTCTTCGCCTGTTCCTGGGTGAGGTATCCACCCGTGGTCAGGTCCGCCACCGTCATCTGGGCCTTCGCGAGAAGGTCCCGGTTCGCTTCACTCATCAGATGCTCCCTGTTGGTACGTCGCGGGCTTCCTACCGCGTGCTGTGAAGTTGTGAGGGTGCTACTCAGCTCTCGGCGTTCAGGTCCCCACCGCCATTCCAGACACCGTTGCCCTTGTCCTTGGCGATGCTGGTGGTGCCCTGGACGCTCCCGCCGTTGGGGGCGGGGCGCGTGTTGCCGATGGCGGAGATGTCCTTGGCCTGCTTCGCGAGGGCAGCGCGCTGCTGCTCCACCTGGACCTGCACGCCCTCCAGCGCCTTGGCCACCTTCTCTTCCAAGCCGCCGAGCGCCTTGG
>JASLCO010000158.1 GCA_030146505.1 Moraxellaceae bacterium | reverse complement strand
GATCCGGTGGGCAATGGTGGCGATGCGGCAACGCGTGCCCGTGATCTTGCGCTGGAAGCCCGCAAGTGGAATGTGATTACCACGGTCAAGGTCTATACGGACGAGCGTGTGGCGTCGGAAGACTTCAAGGCGGGGCAATGCGAGGGGCTGGTGGTGACCACCCTGCGCGCGCGTCAGTTCAACAAGTTCATGGGCAGCCTGGATGCCGTGGGTGGTATTCGCTCCGCGCAGGAAATGCGTGCCGTCCTGCAGACCCTGGCCAATCCCAAGGTGATTCCGCTCACCATTTCCGGCCCCTATCAGGTGATAGGCGTGGTGCCGCTGGGCGCAGCCTATGTGTTCGTGAATGACCGCAGCATCAATTCCATAGAAAAAGCGGCGGGCAAGAAGGTGGCCGTGCTGGACTGGGACAAGTCGCAGGCCAAGCTGGTGCAGCAACTGGGTGCGCAGCCGGTGGCCTCCGACATCACCAATTTCGCCAGCAAGTTCAACAACGGCCAGGTCGACATCCTGGTGGCGCCGGCGATCATCTACAAACCCTTCGAGCTTTATCGCGGTCTGGGCAGCAACGGCGCCATCTTCCGTTATCCGGTGGTGCAGATCACTGGTGCCATCATCATCAACCGCGAGCGCCTGCTGAAGCAGGTGCCGGACATGGACGAGCGCATGCTCAAGATGCGTGATTTCGCCATGGCGCACGTGGAAGAGGCCTTCAGTTTCATCGAGAAGAGCGAGAAGGAAATCGATGCCAAATACTGGCTGGACCTCTCGCCGGTCGAGCAGGACAAATACAACCGCCTGCTGCGTGAGGCCCGCCTGCAGCTGACGGCGGATGGCACTTACGATCCGCAGATGATGAGCCTGCTCAAGCGTGTGCGCTGCAAGTTCGATCCCAAGAATTTCGAATGTGCGCTCAAGGACGAATAAGCAGCTACCTGCTGATATCATCTGGAAAAAGCCCCGCAAAAGCGGGGCTTTTTCTTGGAGAGTCGAATATGGCGGCTTTTCTTTTCAGCCTTCGGTAGGGGCAAAAGCGATTGGATGTCACCGGGCTCCGGCTCGGGGCCGGCTATTGGCCGGGCGACAGGCCCTGGTATTTCAGATGCAGCCGTGCATACGGCGAATCAAAGCCCACTTCTTTTGTAGGGTTAAGGCCGGATGCGCGTGCCGTCTTTCCTCTGCACATCCTGAATGCATCATTGGCGTGCATGCTGCGCAGTCCGTGAAAAAAGAATGCAATCGACCGACAGGCTGTGCAAATTTCCTGCAAGCGGCGTTTGTCATTGCGATATTTTGCCGTGCCTCTTTTTAATGCAGTGCATCACGTTCCTGCAGCCTTGCGGCTTTTACGGCGCTCTTGCCTTGAAATGACAAGTTTTTGGCTTGTGATGACAATCCGGTCGGCTTGTTGCTGTGTAGGCTAAGCCACTAATTTGAAAAAGGTTTAGCGTTGCCCGCGAGCCAGTGTTTGCGGGCATGCTTTGCTCATGCAGGTTCCTGCCTGCATTTCACAACCCTGTACGGCATTGGGGTCGTGCTCGTGAGGATTGCTGCTGGTAGGGATGTCAGCGTAGCCGTGCCACTCCCGCCCGGCAGGCATTACGGCGACTAAGAACAAAACCAACAGGCTGTACGCGGATGTCATCGCTCAGAAACATCGCTTTCCTGTCTGAAAATGAAGCAGACCAGGAACTCTTTCACTCCCTCATGGCTGTCATGGGTGATCGCACGGGTTGCCGCTGGAATTGCAGCCCTGACCTTGCTGCCGACGTGGTGGTGCTGGATACGGACAATCGCGGTTTTTTTGAGCGTTTCCGCCGGCATGTGCATGCAGTGGTGGTGGGTTATGGCGATCATCCGGCCGCCGGCACGCATTACCACTTGCCCAAGCCGCTGCGCATGCGCCCCTTGACTGATCTGCTCACCAGCATCCTGCGCGATGGCCTGGGCGAGCGTGACGAAGTCATCCTGCGCTATGTGGCAGAAATGAGTCATCCGCATGTTGCCATGGACGTGGTGATGGAGATGGTGCAGCGCCTGCCCAGTGGCCATATCGACAAGGAAACCGTGGCGCGTCACATGGGTATCAGCCCCAGTACCCTGCAGCGACGCCTGGCGGCAGAGGGAGCCTCTTTCCGCCAACTGCTCAACGATACCCGTCGCGATCTTGCCGGGCGCTATTTGCAGGAAAGCCAGCGCACCATCAAGGAAGTGGCCTATTCGCTGGGCTTTGCCGACCTCAGCAATTTCACCCGCGCTTTTCGCAGCTGGTTTGGCGTTTCTCCGCGTGAATTCCGCAACAATACACGCAACGCTCCCTGACGGGTTTTCTCAGAACCTGTTCGCGATCTCCTGGCTGTCGGCCATACGGCGTTAAAAACGCCCTCGGAATGCTCATTTACCATCCGTAAGCTGCGCTTCCTCGGGCGTTTTTGCCTTGTCTGGCTCTAATCCAGAAGAGCGTGAACAGGCTCTCAGCGCACTGCCGTGCGCTGCGGGCAATTGAAATAGCGCGATGCGCCCAGCCACTGCTTGTCCGGATAATAGGAAAAGAGGAACTGGCCGCCTTTCATGCTGTCGATGATCTGCCGCGCCACGCCCTGGCGTACGGCCGGGCAACCCCAACTGCGGCCGATACGGCCATATTTCTCTGCCATGTCCTCACGCACATAAGATGCCCCATGCATGACGATGGCGCGCTCGCGGGCCTTGTCGTTCACGCCGGGCTCCAGGCCATCCATGCGCAGGGAATAGCCGTTGCTGCCACGATAGGTGTCTGCAGTGCGGAAGAGGCCGATGCTGGAGGCACGGCTGTTCATGGCATTGGAAAAATGCAGGGTCATGTTGTCGCCGCTGTTGCGGCCGTGCGCGACCAGTTCGTGGAAAAGCAGCCTTGCCGAGGCCAGGTCGAAAACCCAGAGCCGGGGTGAGGTGGAGGGCCGGGAATAATCAATGATGCCCAGCCGTTGCGAGGCGGGCATGCCATCTGCCAGGGCGCAGCTCATGGCCTCCAGCGCCAGTGCGATCACCTCGGGGTCGGCATCGGGTGCGGTCGCCTGCAGGCGGCGGGCCAGCGTGCCCATATCCCTTGCGGTTGCACCTGCTGCCAGTGCGGGCAGACAGAAGCTGCCGGCAAGCAGTCCGGTGCAAAAACAAAACAGGAGGGGAAAGCGGAAACGCTGGCGCATGCGCAAACCGTGGGAGCAGGGCCGCAATCCATCGCCAGCTGAACAGGGGAAGCCGCACCGTAGCACCGCGGCCTGATGCTGTCAGCTCTTGAATTGTTGTGGCCCGTGCCCACTGTTGCCGGGTTTTTGTTATTTCTCCGAACCTGGTTTTCTGCCGGGCTTGCTGTTGGGGTAGCGTGTTATCCGGTAAAAGGTGCCAGCAAGAGAGGCATCATCCAGAAACGGAACGCCGGGAGCCGCCTGATGCACAAATCCATGATCCGCTTTTTTTTCCTGCTGCTGCTGTTGCTGGTGGCCGGCATGGCGCGTGCGGAAACCGCCGCCGACATCATTCGCCAGCAACTCGGGCCCCACGCCGGCAGCAAGGCAGCATTGCGCGTGGCCGATACCTCGATACCGCAGGCCGTGGTGCAGTTCTACGAGGAGCGCCAGTGGCAGCCGGTATGGGACGAGACGCGTTTCCAGGTGCTGTTGACGCAATTGGCCGGTCTCTATACCGACGGCCTCACGCCCGATGATTACGGCTTTTCCCTGCTGGAGCGGGCGCAGAAAGTCGGCGCTGACCCGGCGCACCAGGCCGAGCGTGACATGGTGGCAACGCGTGCCTACCTGCTGGCGCTGCTGCATCTCTACCACGGCAAGGTGGATCCTGTGCGGCTGGATTCGCACTGGAATTTCGATGCCCGCCAGCTGGACCCGCAGACGGGCCTGCATGCGGCCCGCGAGGCGGCCGAAAACAATACGCTGCAGGACATCTTCAACCGAGCCCGTCCGCCGTTGCCGCAGTACAACGCCTTGCGCACGGCGCTGGCGCGTTTGCGCAGTGTCGCTCTGGCCGGCGGCTGGCCGCAGCTGCCGGCCGGCCCCGTGCTCAGGCCCGGCATGCGGGATGCGCGCGTGCCGCTGTTGCGTGAGCGCCTGGAGTGGGCCGGCCTGCTGCCTTATGGCGTGCCGGCGCAGCCGGAGCTTTATGATGAGGTGCTCAAGGCCGCCGTGCAGCGCTTCCAGCAGGAAGCTTATCTGGATGCCGATGGCGTGGTCGGCCCCGGCACACGTGATGTGCTCAATGTGCCGGTTGCCGAACGCATTGCCCAGGTGCGCGCCAATCTCGAGCGGGCGCGCTGGTTCATGCATGAAACCAGCGGTGATTTCGTGATTGTTGACCTGGCGGGATATCGCATCGCCTACATGCATGACAGTGAAGTCAAATGGCATTCGCGTGTGCAGATCGGCAAGGAATACCGCTCCACGCCGGCGTTCAAGTCCGTCATCACCCATATCACCCTGAGTCCCGGCTGGGTGGTGCCGCCCACGATTTTCCGTGAGGACGCGCTGCCTGCCATACGGCGCAACCCCGATTACCTCGCACGCAACCATCTGGGCATCTACAACGCCGCCGGCCAGAAGATTCCTGCCGGCAGCGTGAACTGGAGCCGTCCCGGCAACATTACCCTGCGCCAGGAGCCGGGCGCTGATGGCGCGCTGGGCGAAGTGGTCATACGTTTTCCAAATCCTTATTCGATCTATCTGCACGACACGCCGCACAAGGAAATGTTCAGCAACAGCCAGCGTGCGACCAGCTCGGGCTGCATACGCGTGGAAAACATCCACGAACTGGCCGTGCTGCTTCTTGACGACGACAAGAAATGGAATCGCGGGGCCATGCAGAAGGTGATCGACGAACGCCAGACGCGCAATGTCACGCTGACCCGCAAGATTCCCGTCCTGCTGGCCTACTGGACGGTGGACCTTGGCGATGATGGCTATGTGTCGTTCAAGCCGGATGTCTACAAGCGGGATGCTGCTGTGGTGAAGGCGCTGGCCGGGCAGCCTTGAGGCGTGGGGTGATGGATGGGAAAGCGGCAGGTATTCCGGCGTTTGCCATGCGGGCTAGCCATGGCATTCACGCCGGCGGGATCACCCGGGCTGATCTCACCGCATTGTCCTTGATCTGCAGGACCTCGATGCGGTAGTTGCCCACTTTCAGGGACAGTGCCGATTCCGGAATCGTTTCCAGGGTTTCGATGATGAGCCCGTTCAGTGTGCGCGGGCCGTCCACCGGCAATTGCCAGTGCAGCAGGCGGTTGATGTCGCGGATGCTGGTGCTGCCATCGATCATCCAGGAGCCGTCGGTCTGGCGCAGGATTTCCTTGTGGCTGTCGCCGATGCTGGTGGTGAATTCGCCCACGATTTCTTCAAGGATGGCTTCCAGGGTGACGATTCCCTGTACGTCCCCGTATTCGTCCACCACCAGCGCAAAGCGCCGCTTCAGCTTCTGGAACTGCACCAGTTGCGTGGGCAGCGGCGTTCCTTCCGGCACAAAATAGGGATCACGCACATACTGCAGGATTTCCGCCTTGGTGAGGCCGGGCTTACCGAGGAAGCGCGTGCTGTTGCGTACGTGCAGTATGCCTATGCAGTCGTTGAGTTCGCCGCGGAAAATCGGCAGGCGGGTGTGCTGGGTGCGGCGCAGCAGCTTTTCGATGTCGGCAATATCGTCGTCGATATTGATGCCCTGCACCTCGCCACGCGGCACCATGATGTCGTTCACCGTG
>JASLCO010000144.1 GCA_030146505.1 Moraxellaceae bacterium | reverse complement strand
TCGTATCTGATTTCCCTGTACTGCTCGCTTGCAGTGCTGACGGAAGATGCGCTGGCAGTTCTCGAGGACGTGGAGATCGGCAAGTACCATGAATACCCCGACACCTATAAGTAATATTGGAAGTAATGGCGTGAGCGGACTGTCGTCCGCACCGTCGGATTTGCCGGATGAAAGCTCGCTGATGGCCATGGCGAATGCTTTCTTCGCGGCATTGCCCGGCGACAAGCCAGCCTTGCCTGAATCGTTTCCTCTCACGATTCCGCAAACGGCGCCACAGCCACCAGAGCCCGTGCTTGCACTGGGCTTGCGTGCGCCTGCGCTGGTGCCGTTGGCGACCACGCAAACCGGTGTGCCGGATAGTCTTGAGCAATCTGCTCCTGGTGCTGGCCGTGCAGGTGGTGGTGCTTTGGGCGTGCCCGAAGCTTACGCCGCCTCGCTGCCGCAATCGGCGACGCCGGATTTTCCGGCAACGCCATTCGGTACGCCGCCGTCTTCACCGTTCTATTTTCTCGGTGAAGCCAGCTCTTATCCTTCATCGGCACCGCTGAATATCGATCTTCCTTCGGAAGATCGTGTGACAGCACAGTCTTTCGGCTTGCCGGGTACGGATACGCTGAAGGGTCTGCTGGGAGGTATTGATGCCGGTGGTGCGAAAGAGCCTTCAGCGGCAGTGGTACCGTCGGCCGATGGTTTCTATTTCCTTGACCCGATACAGCCGCAGCTGGTGTCCGATGCCTCTCAAGGGCAGGTTCCGCAAGTGCAGGGTGGCGCTCATCCCGCTTTTGACGTGAATGCCATACGCCGCGATTTCCCGATTCTGGCAGAGCGCGTGAATGGTCATCAGCTGATCTGGCTGGACAATGCCGCGACCACGCACAAGCCGAAAGCCGTGATTGATCGCATTTCCTATTTCTACGAGCACGAAAACTCCAATATCCACCGCGCCGCACATGAGCTGGCTGCACGTGCGACCGATGCCTATGAAGGTGCCCGCAATAAAGTGGCACGTTTCATTGGTGCCGGCTCTGTGGACGAGATCATCTTCGTGCGTGGTGCCACCGAGGCGATCAATCTGATCGCCAATAGCTGGGGCGCACAGAATATTGGAGAAGGCGACGAGATCGTGGTCTCGAATCTGGAGCATCACGCCAATATCGTGCCCTGGCAACAACTCGCTGCTGCCAAGGGTGCGAAGCTGCGCGTGATTCCGGTGGACGATAGCGGCCAGATCCTGCTCGACGAATACCGCAAGCTGCTTAATGACCGCACCAAGATCGTGGCGGTGACGCAAGTTTCCAATGCGCTGGGTACGGTCACGCCCATCAAGCAGATTGTGGAAATGGCGCATAGCGTTGGCGCGAAAGCGCTGGTCGATGGTGCCCAGTCCGTCTCGCATATGCGGGTGAATGTGCAGGCCATAGACGCTGATTTCTTCGTCTTTTCCGGACACAAGATTTTCGGCCCGACCGGCATCGGTGTTGTGTATGGCAAGAAAGCCATACTCGACAATATGCCGCCCTGGCAGGGTGGCGGAAACATGATTGCCGATGTGACTTTCGAGAAGACGGTTTATCACGGCGCACCGGCACGTTTCGAGGCGGGTACCGGCAATATTGCGGATGCCGTGGGCTTGGGCGCTGCGCTGGACTATGTCGATCGCATCGGCATGGAAAACATCGCGCGCTATGAGCACGATCTGCTGGTGTATGCCACGCAGGGGCTGAAAACAGTGTCCGGTATCCGTTTAATCGGTACAGCGGCTGACAAGGCCAGTGTGTTGTCCTTCGTACTCGAAGGCTATCGCACGGAAGAAGTCGGCAAGGCGCTGAACAACGAAGGGATAGCTGTGCGCTCCGGTCATCATTGCGCGCAGCCCATCCTGCGTCGCTTTGGTGTCGAAGCCACCGTGCGTCCTTCGCTGACCTTCTACAATACCTGCGAAGAAGTGGACAAGCTGGTGTCTGTTCTGCACAGGTTGCGTGCGGGTCGTCGCAATAGCTCGCGCTGAGCTCTCTGCGATGGAATAAAAAAGGGCCTTGCGGCCCTTTTTTATTGGGCGGGTACTTCAGGCTTTGCTGGTCGCGATGGGCGTGCCGGCCTTCAAGGTCAGTGTTACCGGCGTCTTCTCGGAGATTTCCAGCAAGCGCCCCCACTGTTCATCTGTGAGGGCTGCGTCACTTGAGAGACGACGCTCGATACGTGCCTCGCCTTCCTTGTTCTTGAAGAATTCCAGATCCACTTTCAGCTGGCCGATATTCCAGCCTTTGCGCTCGGCATACATGCGCAGGGTGATGGAGGTGCAGGCGCCCAGACCACTCAGGATGTAGTCGTAAGGGGCAGGGCCGGCATCACGTCCACCGGCATGCTCGGGTTCGTCGGCCACCAGAGTGTGGCAGCCGGTGTTGATGTCCTGACGGTAATTCTCGTTTCCGGAAATCACACTGGCGCTGGCAATGGCTTTCATTGTGTTACTCCTTTCATGAGCAATATTTCAGTTCTTTATCTTGTAGCCAGTCTTGAAAATCCAGGCGATGGCAATGAGGCAGACTGTCATGAAGAGCAGGATCATGGCGGCGCTCACGCCCACGCTGACATCGGCCGTGCCATAAAAGCTCCAGCGGAAGGCGCTCACCAGATAGACCACGGGGTTGAACAGCGACACCGTCTGCCAGAACGGTGGCAGCATGTTGATGGAGTAGAAACTGCCTCCCAGGAAGGTGAGTGGTGTCACGATCATGATGGGAATTATCTGCAGTTTTTCCCAGCTGTCGGCCCAGATGCCGATGAGGAAACCGAAAAGACTGAACGTGATGGCAGTGAGCGTGAGGAAAAAAATCATCCAGAACGGGTGCAGGATGCTGTAGTCCACGAAAAAGCGCGCGGTGAGCAGCATGAGCAGGCCCAGCAGCAGCGATTTGCTGGCGGCGGCGCCAACATAGCCCAGCACCACTTCCATGGCCGATACCGGTGCGGACAGCAGCTCATAGATGGTGCCCGACCATTTCGGCATGTAGATGCCGAAGCTGGCATTGGAAATGCTCTCGGTGAGCATGGACAGCATGATGAGGCCGGGAATGATGAAGGCGCCGTAGCTCACATTGTCGATGGCATTCATGTGCGAGCCTATGGCTGCACCGAACACCACGAAATAGAGCGAGGTGGAAAGCACGGGCGAGGCGATGCTTTGCGCCAGCGTGCGGAAGGTGCGTGCCATCTCGAAGCGGTAGATGGAGCGTATGGCGTAGAGGTTTATTGTGCTCATGATTGCTGCCTTGAGTTTAACGGCTTCACGGTGACTGTAACTTGTCCAGCCTGTTCCCGTAGGAGCAGCTTCAGCCGCGAACCTTTGTGGAACCGGACGTGGTTTGCGGCTGAGGCCACTCCTACGGGGCTGATGAGGCGTTACGCACCAGGCTGACAAAGATTTCCTCCAGCGAACTCTGGCTGGATTCCAGGTCTTTCCAGGCGATGCCACTTGCCTCCAGTGCCTTCAGCAGACTGGCAATGCCGGTGTCTTCACTTTGCGCATCGAAGGTGTAAATCAGACTGAAGCCATCGCTGCTCAACTCCAGTTTCTGGTCCATCAGCTCGGCAGGCACACCGGCCAGTACTTGCTTGAGATGCACGGTGAGCTGTTTCTTGCCCAGCTTGCGCATCAGAGTGTTCTTGTCTTCCACCAGAATGAGTTCGCCCTTGCTGATCACGCCGATGCGGTCGGCCATTTCCTCGGCCTCTTCGATGTAGTGCGTGGTGAGGATGATGGTAACGCCGGCATCCCGCAGCTGGCGGACGAGTTGCCACATGTCGTGGCGCAGTTCCACGTCCACGCCGGCGCTGGGCTCGTCGAGAAAAAGGATATTGGGTTCGTGCGAAAGCGCTTTGGCGATCATCACACGGCGCTTCATGCCGCCGGACAGCGTCATGATCTTCGCGTCCTTCTTGTCCCACAGCGACAAGTCGCGCAGGATTTTTTCCACCAGCGCCGGGTTTGCCGGCTTGCCGAAAAGACCCCGACTGAAATTTACCGAGGCCCATACGGTTTCAAAGGCATCGGTGCTGAGTTCCTGCGGCACCAGGCCGATTTTCTGCCGGGCCGGGCGGAAATCTTTCACGATATCGTGGCCGTCGGCAATAACGCGTCCGCCCGAGGCATTGACGATGCCGCAGATGATGGAAATCAGCGTGGTCTTGCCGGCGCCGTTGGGGCCGAGCAGGGCGA
>JASLCO010000143.1 GCA_030146505.1 Moraxellaceae bacterium | reverse complement strand
CACGAGGGCGATATTGATTACTCACAATGGCCGCACCGTCTGCCGGGCTCTCCTCCCGCAAGCCTGATATCCGGCATGCAGGAACTCGAAACCATACTGGGCCGCCGTGCAGAGGCCCTGGGCATCCTCATCAAACGCGGCATGGCCCTGACCGGTTTTGTGCAGGCTGAAGACGGCATCACGGTGCTGTGCGGCAAACAGGCTTTCGAAAGCCGGTGGCTGGTGGGCTGTGATGGCAGTCGCAGCAGCGTGCGCAAAACAGCCGGCTTTGAATTTGCCGGGACGGAACCGGAATTCACCGGATATACAGCGATTCTTGATCTCGCAGAACCCTCAGCACTCAAACCGGGACGTACCATGACGGCAAGCGGCATGTATCTGCAGTCGCAACCCGGCTACCTGATCATCCAGGATTTTGATGGTGGCGCTTTTCACGACTCCGGCCAGCCCGTCACAAGAGAACATATACAGGAAGTGTTGCGCCGCATTTCCGGCACGGGGGCACGCGTCAATGCCTTGCACAGCGCAACGACATGGACGGACCGCGCACGGCAGGCCACGCGTTATCGCTGCGGGCGGATTTTCCTGGCGGGTGATGCCGCGCATATCCATGCCCCGCTGGGAGGACAGGGACTCAATCTCGGTCTTGGTGACGCCATGAATCTGGGCTGGAAACTCGCTGCCGTCATAAAAGCACAGGCACCGGAAAACCTGCTGGACAGCTACCAGGCTGAACGGCATCCGCTTGGTGCCCAGGTACTGGACTGGTCGCGCGCGCAAGTCAGCATCATGAAGCCAGAACCGGAAGCCCGCGCGCTCAATGCCATCATGCGCGACATCATGAATACCCGCGATGGCGCCACTTATTTTGCCGCAAGGGTGTGGGGAATTTTCACACGCTACCCGCTCGGCAACAGCCATCCCCTTGCCGGTTACAGTGTCCCCGATTTCGCGTTCAAGGACGGCACAAGACTGGGCCCGCTCATGCAGGATGGCCGGTGGATACTGCTGGATTTTGAAAACGAATCTGCATTAGCAGAGCTGGCCCGCAAGCGTGAAGACCGCATCAGATACATTTCCGCACAAGCAGAAGAAACACTGGGGCTGAGCTCGGTCCTGATTCGCCCGGACGGCATCATTGCCTGGGCCAGCGATCAGACACCGGACCATGCGCAGCTTCTGGAAACGCTTGCACATTGGAGAATAGCAATATGACGAACACTGCAATCGCCATCATCGGGGCCGGTCTGGGCGGATTGACGCTGGCGCGCGTGCTGCATGTCAACGGCATCGCCGCAACCGTCTACGAAGCCGACGCCTCTGCCAGTGCCCGCCAGCAGGGCGGCATGCTGGACATACACGAATACAACGGCCAGATCGCGCTGAAGGCCGCCGGCCTTTTTGATGAGTTCCTCACGATCATTCATCCCGGCGGCCAGGCATCCCGTGTCCTGAGCCAGGATGGCAGCGTATTGTTTGCCGACTCTGACGACGGCACCGGCGGCCGGCCTGAAGTGCCGCGAGGTGAATTGCGCCGCATCCTGCTGGATTCACTTCCACCCGATGCAGTGCGCTGGGGACACAAACTCGATTCGGTCTCGCCACTGGGCAATGGCCGGCATCTGCTGACTTTTGCCAATGGCTCCACGGTGACAACACCATTGCTCGTGGGAGCGGACGGTGCCTGGTCCAGGGTTCGTCATCTGCTTTCTGCAGCAAAACCGGAATACGTCGGCACAACATTTGTCGAAACATATCTGTTCGAGAGCGATACGCGACATAAGCCAAGTGCTCACGCCGTTGGCAGCGGCGCCATGTATGCACTGACGCCGGGGAAAGGCATTTCCGCCCACCGCGAGCCCGATGGCGTGCTGCATACCTATGTGCAGCTGAATAAAACACAGGACTGGATAGACAGCGTGGATTTTTCCGATCCGCTTGCCGCCAAAGCCCGCATTGCGCAGGAGTTCGAGGGCTGGGCGCCAGCGCTGACCGCGCTGATTACCGACGGTGAAACAGCACCCGTGTTGCGTCCGGTGTACAGCCTGCCGTCCGAACACCAATGGGCGCGCGTAGCCGGAGTCACTTTGCTGGGTGATGCCGCCCACTTGATGCCGCCCTCCGGAGAAGGCGCCAATCTCGCCATGTTCGACGGTGCCGAACTCGGCAAGGCCATTGCCGCCAGGCCGGATGATCTTGAGGCCGCCTTGGGCGCCTATGAGCGGGAGCTCTTTCCACGCAGCGCCGCCGAAGCCGCCGATGCGAAAAAAATGCTGGATATCTGTCTGGGCGCTGATGCCCCCTACAGCCTGCTCGACTTCTTCAACTCCGTAAAACCCGCCTGAGCACCGCCAAGGCTAAAACCGGGCCCTGCCCGGCTTGACAGCCTGACTCGTCACGACTAATTTACCAATCAGTTAATTAACCATATGGTTTCAAGCCATCAACAGCAGACACCACAGCAGAGCCAAGGAGAAGGACATGCCCCGCATCACCATCCAGACCACCGTCAATGCCAGCCCGGACAAGGTCTGGTCCGCCTGGACCACGCCCGAGGACGTCAACCAGTGGAATGCCGCCAGTGACGATTGGCATAACACCAGAAGCAGCAATGACCTACGCGAAGGCGGCCGCTTCTCTTATCGCATGGAAGCCAAAGACGGCAGCATGGGTTTTGATTTCGAAGGCACTTACACCCGCGTGCTGCCGGGCAAGCTCATTGAATACGTGATGGATGACGACCGCGCTGTCTCTGTCAGCTTCGAAGCAGGCGCCGGCGGCGTGACGGTTACCGAATCCTTTGATGCCGAAAGTGAAAACCCGCTGGAAATGCAGCGCGATGGTTGGCAAAGCATTCTCGACCGCTTTCGCAGCTATGTGGAAAGCCGCAAATAATTGCCCCGCCACACTCACGCCCGCACCGTTATAAAAAAGGGGTTGATACCGTCATGGACCATCTGAGCCTCACCTTCTCTGCCCTGGCCGACCCCACCCGCCGCGCCATCCTGGCCCGTCTTGCCGAGGGCGAGACTTCAGTCACCGAACTGGCCGCACCTTTCGAGATGACCCTGCCTGCCGTCACCAAGCATTTGAAAGTACTGGAGCGTGCCGGCCTCGTGATTCGCGGGCGTGAAGCGCAGTGGCGGCCTTGCCGGCTGGAAGCAAAACCGCTGCAGGAAGCCGTGGGCTGGATAGAGCAGTACCGCAAGTTCTGGGAAGAGCGCCTGGATCGTCTTGAGGACTATCTGCGCGAGCTGCAGGCCCAGGAAGAAGATGAAGCACTGGCAAAAAAGGCGGTCCTGAAAAAAACGGCCGCAAAAGCACAAAAAGACGGCAAGAACAGCAAGGAGGCGGCCACCGTAGCGGCGCAGAATGGTCCGCCCGGAAAAACCGCAGGCAAAGTGCCTGCACGCAAAAACCGTAGCAAAACCACCGCAAAGGATTGAAAGCAGATGGGCAGCGCCACCACCACGGCCACCGAACTGGCCACTCACGAAATCACCCTCACCCGCGTGCTGAATGCACGACGCGAGCTCGTGTTCCGCGCCTGGACCGAGCCTGCGCATCTCGCGCGCTGGTGAGG
>JASLCO010000140.1 GCA_030146505.1 Moraxellaceae bacterium | reverse complement strand
GCTCACCATAGGCCCGCAGATGACGGAAATGTATCGCCAGGTCACCGGCGGCTTCACCCTCATGCTGCGCGACATGGCCGTGAAATGGTTCGGCCCCGCGCTGGAACGGCAGCGCCTGGATGCACAGCTTTTATCCACGGCCATGGTGGGTGCCGTGGTGGAAATGACCAAGGCCTGGGTGCTGGAAGGCTGCCCGCAGCCCGTGGAGGAAATGGTGCACAACGCCATGGCCATCTATACGGCCTTCAGCGAAAAGCTGGGCTGACGCTGGCTGTTTCAGGGTTTCGCAGGTCGGGCTGAAGCCCGGCCCACAGGGGGCTTGGATTTTGGTAGGAGCGGCTTCAGCCGCGATGGTTTTTTCCTGGCTTACCTGCCGCTCATTTTCTTCTCGTGCTCCGCTATTTCCACCGCATTGGCGCCATGAGCGTTACCGGAACGTATCGCAGTCATTGAGGTCACCGGAATTCATGCCGGTCTTGAACCACTGTACGCGTTGTGCGGACGTGCCGTGGGTGAAGGAATCGGGAACGGCATAACCGCGGGCCTGTTTTTGCAGGGTATCGTCGCCGATGGCGGTGGCGGCCCGCAGGGCCTCTTCGATATCGCCTTCTTCCAGCAACTGTCGCGAACGCTGGGCGTGATGCGCCCATACGCCAGCCAGGCAGTCTGCCTGCAGCTCCAGTTTTACCGAGAGTGCATTGCCTTGCGCTTCGCCCAAGCCTTGCCGCGCTTTTTGCACCTTGCCGGAAATGCCCAGCAGGTTTTGCACATGGTGGCCGACTTCGTGGGCAATCACATAGGCCTGCGCAAAATCGCCGGGGGCATGGAAGCGCTCCTGCAACTCGTCGTAGAAGCCGAGGTCGATATACACCTTTTCATCGGCGGAGCAGTAGAAAGGCCCCATGGCGGCCTGGCCGGTGCCGCAGCCCGTGTCGGTGGCATTGCGGAAGAGCACCAGTGTCGGGTCGCTATAGCGGCCGCCGCCGGCGGCAAAAACGGCCTTCCAGGTATCTTCCGTATCCGCCAGCACCACGCCCACCAGCTCGCGTGCCTTTTTCTCACGGGCCGACTCCGTGACGGGGCCGCTTTCCGGCGTGGCCGGTGCGCTGGCCTGCAACTGCTGCGCACCTTGCAGCACGATGCGCGGGTCTATGCCGAAATAGGAAGCCGCCAGCGCCAGTACGATGACGCCTATCCCTATGCCGCCCTTGCCGCCGCCCGGAAAACGGGCGCCGCGGCGGTCTTCGATATTGCTGCTCTGGCGCTGGTTTTCAGTACGCATGGGGAAATCCTTCCTTCATTCGGGATTCAGCGTCCCTGAGTATTTTGTCATTCCCGTGAAAACGGGATGCTCCCGGATACTTGCCTGGGGGTGCGTGCAAGACTTGCATGCGCCTTTTATTTTTCAGGGCGCGTGCGCAAAACCTCTGGTTTTGCACCCTACAGGTTTTCGTAGCGGTTCATGTCGAGGATGGCGGTTTCCACCGGCTCGTGCTCATGGATGTAGGCGCTGTAGTCGTGGAACAGCGCCCAGAAGTCAGGATGCGTGCGGCGCACGCCCCAGCGCTGGACCACGGCCTCGAACTGGGCCTTGCTGCTGGCAGCCTGCATGGCGAGGGCAAAATCGTTCATCTCGGCAGCCGGCACGTTGAAGGCAAAATTGGGATAGCTCGTGAGCACGCCCGGATAGATCGTGAGCGTGTCGCGGTCCTGTTGGTAGCGCAGGGATTCGGCCGCCATATAGGCCACATTGCTGTGCGCGCGGTTGCGCAGGATGGTGTAGATCTCGCGTGCCCCGTCGGGGCGATAGACGCGCAGCATGGTGGCTTCGGGCAGGAAGCCGATGACCGGCAGGCCCTTGGCGGGTCTGGCCACCAACCGGCTGGCAGCCTGGTCGGCGGCACGTATCCATTCCGGCTGGTCGGCACGCCAGCAGTGCTCGTTCTGGCAGCGGTTGATGGGATCGGGGCGCGCGTTGATTTTTTCAAAGCGGCTCAGCAACAGATTCGCGAATTCCTTCTTTTCGCTTTCGGCATCCCGGCCGGCATAGCTGATGGCGCTGGGGCTGTCCGTGTCCAGGCGGGGATAGTAAAGCCACATCTTGAGCCGGCCGCTGTTCTGGTACCAGTCGTCCATGAGCGGCTTGCGGGCCGCGGCGGGCAGCAGGCGCAGGAAGTTGGTTTCCGCGCCGTGGCGGATGAGATCGAAATAAAGCCGCGTCTGCGCCTGGTGGGACACCGTGTCGTAGACATTGAAATTCACCACGAGGCTGTAATAGGTGCGCTCGAAAAGTGGATAGTCCATCCACCACAGGGTCTGCGGAATTTCACCCCAGAGGCCTTTGCGTACCGAGGCGCTGTCGTGGTGGCGATAGATGGAGAGGATGGCGTTTTCGTTGCTGCCATCGCCATTCCAGATGTCTTCGAATCTTGCGCCACGGTGGTTCAGGCGCAGGTAGTCGGCCGTGCGCACATCGTTGTATTCGTTGCGCAGCTCCGTGTACTTGGTCCATTGCGGCAGCAGGTCGCGCAGCCTTTCCTTCTGCCCGGGCACGCCCAGCATGGCATCCACCTTGCGGCGGTGTTCGGCGTTCGTGATGTAGATATCGCTGTCGGGCGACTGGAAGAAGGTCCAGAAATTGTCGCGTATCACATCGGTGGCGATATTGCCGCGGCAGACCGGTCCACGGATGAAGGTGCGCACGAAGTATTCGGCATTGTCCAGCATGAACTGGTAGCGCGCACGGGCGGGAATGGCGGAGAAGGTCAGGAAGGGATTGGCGCGATCGTCGGTGTCGTAACCGGGAAGCTTTTCCACTTTCCAGGCCGGGGCGAAAAAGAGCTGTTCGATGCGGTGGATCTTTTCCGGGCTGAGCGCAAAGGTGATGTGCGTCTTGTGCACGAGGGCGCCCTGCACCGGGCGCAGGCGGTAATAGACCAGATGGCCCGGGTCTTCATTGGGCTGCGGCGTGGCGATGAGGGAAATGGGCTGGCCCGGTGGCGTGCGTGAACGCACGACCTCGAAGAACTGGCTGCCGGGAATGTGCTCGAAATAAAGATGGGCCAGGAAAAGGTGCTCGTAGAGCCAGCGTGCGACCAGTTGCTCGCGCAGGCCATGGCGGTTTAGCAACTGTTCCCATTCGCCGATGCTTGCCGTTTCGGCGGGCGTGGCCTGGCGCGGTTCGGCGTCTACCCTGGCTCCTTCGGCCAGCCATTGCTTGAGCAGGCGGTATTCGTTGTCGTCAAGTCCGGTCACGCCCAGCGGCATGCCGCGTTCGGGATATTTTTTCCGGAATTTTTCCCACTCGCTGTCATCCAGCGGACACTGGTTGCTGCTGTCCGTGCCGATGGGGATGCTGGCGGGCAGTTTGCTGTTGGGTGCCGGAATACTGGCGTGGCCAAGGTCTATCAGGCGGGCCAGCAGGGCCGCATCGGGATTGCCGTCTGCGCCGCCGAGCACGGAGCGGAAACCCTTTTGCTGCCATTCGGCCGTGCTTTGGGCGTCGATGAAAAGGCGGGTGGGATATTGTGTTTTCGTGCGTGTGCCGTCGTAGACCTTGATCTTGGTGGCGCCGCGCTCCACGCCCTGGCCGCTGCCCAGGTTGAGCTGGCAGGGAGCATCGTTGCAGGCATGGCAGGCCACGCATTTCTGTTCAAAGAGCGGCTGGATGCTGGCCTTGTAGGAAATGCCGTCGGCCTTGAGGCCGGGACTGGCACCGCAGAGAAACAGCAGGAGCAACGGGAAAACGAGACGCAGGAGCAGGCGGTGGTGGGCACGGCGCATGGAGGCAGTCGTCCTTAATCTGCGGAAGGCGCTCCGAGTCTAGCAGTCCGGACTTGCCGGCAAGCTGCCGTCCGGACAGAAAAAAGCCCGGTTTTGTCCCGGGCGTTTTTTTGAGGGCGGGATTCGCCCTCTTTCTTCCCGGCCCTTCCCCGCGAGGAGGAATGGGGTAAGGCCGGCATGTCGCCAAAAATGAGATCAGGGCATTAGGCAAATAAATCCCTGTCGTTTGAGCGCACGACAACGAGGGTGCTCAGAGCTCGACCTGGGTGCCCAGTTCCACCACGCGGTTGGTGGGAATCTGGAAGAAGTCGGTGGCAGCAGCGGCATTGCGCGACATGCCGACAAAAAGCTTTTCGCGCCACATCGCCATGCCCGGTGCCGGCGTGGCGATGATACGTTCGCGCGAGAGGAAGAAGCTCGTGTCCATCATGTCGAAGTCAAGCTTGTGCACGCTGCATCCGGCGAGCAGGGCAGGCACATCCGGCTGCTCCTTGAAGCCGTAGTGGCCGGTGATGAGAAAGAAGTTGTGGGCGATTTCCGTCACGCTGACGCGCTCGCTCTCTTCCACGAAGGGAATGTCGCGCGTTACCAGTGTCAGCAGCACATTGCGTTCATGCACGATCTTGTTGTGCTTCATGTTGTGCAGCATGGCATGCGGCACGTACTGGTGGCTGCCGGTCATGAACACGGCCGTGCCCGGCACGGTCTGCACGCCGGCCCCGGCGCCGCCGATGGAATTCACGAACAGGCCGAGCGGCATGGTTTCATTGGCCAGCCGCTCGAAGAGCAGTTCGCGGCCACGCTTCCAGGTGGACATCACGGTGAAGACGATGAGCCCGATGAGCAGGGGGAACCAGCCGCCCTGCAGCACTTTCATGGACGTGGAGCCGAAGAAGGCGAGATCGACAATGAGGAAAGGTGCGCCGATGAGCATGGCCACGAAGGGGTTCCAGTGCCACAGCTTGCGCACCACCACCATGGCCAGGATGGTGTCGCAGATCATGGTCATGGTGACGGCAATGCCGTAGGCCGAGGCCAGGTTGCTGGAGGATTTGAAGGTCACCACCAGCAGCACGATGGCGCTGAGCAGGGCCCAGTTCACGCCCGGCACATAGATCTGGCCGATTTCACGCGTGGAGGTGTGCTGGATGTCGAAGCGTGGCAGATAACCCAGTTGCACGGCCTGGCGGGTGATGGAAAACACGCCGGAAATCACGGCCTGTGACGCGATGACGGCGGCCAGGGTGGCCAGTCCCACCAGCGGAAAGAGCCCCCATTCCGGCACCAGCAGGTAGAAGGGGTTTTCCACTGCCGCCGGATCGGCCAGCAGCAGCGCGCCCTGTCCGCAGTAATTGAGGAGCAGTGCCGGGAAGACCATGTAGAACCAGGCCAGGCGTATGGGCTTGCGGCCGAAGTGGCCCATGTCGGCATACAGTGCTTCGCCGCCCGTGATGGTGAGCACCACCGCGCCCAGCGTGACGAAGGCAATGAAACGGTGTTCGGCCACGAACTCTACGGCCCAGAGCGGATTCACCGCGCGCAGCACGTCGGGATGGTGGCCGATATTGAGCAGGCCCAGCACCGCCAGCGTGGCAAACCACAGGAACATGACGGGGCCGAAGAGCTTGCCCATGGAGCCGGTGCCGTGGCGCTGGATGACGAACAGCGAGATCAGCACCGTGATGGTGATGGGGAGCACGTAGGGGTCCAGCACCGGCGTGGCCACCTTGAGGCCTTCCACGGCGGAGAGCACCGAGATGGCCGGCGTGATGATGCCGTCGCCAAAGAAAAGCGCGGCGCCGAAAAGGCCGATGGCCACCAGCAGGGCGCGCCGGTGCGGATGCCGGTGTTCGCTGCGCAGCGTCAGCGCCAGCAGTGCCATGATGCCGCCTTCGCCGTTGTTGTCGGCGCGCATGATGAAGGCGATGTATTTCAGCGAGACCACCACGGTGATGGACCAGAAGATCAGCGAGAGGATGCCCAGCACGTTTTCCGGTGTGATGGCGAGGCCATGGGCGGCGTGGAAGCATTCCTTGAGGGCGTAGAGCGGGCTGGTGCCGATGTCGCCGAAGACCACGCCCAGCGCCCCCAGGGTGAGGGCCGCGGTGGACGAGCGGTGACCGTGGTGATGCTCGGTCGCTTGCATGGAAGACATCCCTTGTTATGCCCGGCCGACGCAAAAGCCTGCACGGTTCCCAGGCGGGAAGTGCTGGCAGGGACGCAGACGGAGAAAAATGGCGTTGTTGCTGTCCGGCTTTAAGAGCAGAGCGCGAATCTTAACCTCGCCCCGTGGCCGGAAACAGCCATTGACGCCCCGCGAATCTGTCCGGTGCCCTGCTTGCACGGGCAGGCTTTATTCTTTTCTTCCTTCGCAGGATGGGGCTGGGGAGCCGCCATGTGCTTTTGGGTGCACAATGAATTTCCCCCAAGCTGCCTGCTCAAAAAAACGCCAACAGACGCTGCCGGCGACGGACCGGCGTCCGGTATCAAGGCCGGCCGCAAAAAATCCCCGGCCGGCTTTGCCTTTGGGGGGCAGTCGTATATCATGCGCGCCTCGCGACGGTAGCCCGCCGCGAATCCTTGGGTGAGGTGGCCG
>JASLCO010000130.1 GCA_030146505.1 Moraxellaceae bacterium | reverse complement strand
AGCTCTTCGCGTATCTGCTCGGGATCATTCAGGGGCTCGCTGGCTCCCGGCAGTTGCAGCGTGGTGGTCAGAAGCGGCTCACCCAGCTCCGCAAGGAGTGCCTGGCAGATGGCGTGGTCCGGTACGCGTATGCCTATGGTCTTGCGCTTGGGCTGCAGGCGCTTGGGCACTTCACTGGTGGCGGTGAGGATGAAGGTGTAGGCACCGGGCGTATGGGTTTTCAGCAGACGGTAGGTGGCGTTGTCCACCTTGGCATAGGTGGCGATATCCGAAAGATCGCGGCAGAGCAGCGTGAAATTGTGCTTGTCGTCCAGCTCGCGCAGCCGCACCAGACGCTCCATGGCCGCCTTGTCGCCGATATGGCAGCCCAGGGCATAGGCCGAATCCGTGGGATAGGCCATGACGCCACCATCACGGATGAACATCACCGCCTGCTTGATCAGCCGCGGCTGCGGGTTATCGGGGTGTATGTAGAAGTCCTGCGCCATATCTTTCCTCAGATCTCTTTCTCTCAGACCAGTGCGAGCTGGTCACCCTCCGCCTCTACCCAGCGCTGCCAGACGGGTTTGCAGCCCGCCGGCATGGCCGGAAAACGTCCCAGCTGTATCCAGGGCATATGCGGCCCGTGGAAATCACTGCCCTGCGAAGCCTCCAGGCCGAACTGCACCGAGAGCTGGCCGAGATAGCTCACCATGTCCGGCTTTTCCGTGGCGGTGGCCACTTCCATGGCCTCGCCACCGGCAGCCGCAAAAGCCGTAATCAGGCTGCGCATCTTGGTGCGCGAGAGCGGATAGCGACCGGGATGGGCCAGCACCGCAGTACCGCCCGCCTCGCGAATCAGGGCCAGCGCCGGTTCCAGCTCAGGCCAGGGCATGGGCACATCACCGGGCTTGCCGGCGCCCAGCCATTTGTCAAAAGCGCCCTGCAGACTGTTTACCTTGCCCTCGGCCAAGAGCCATTGCGAAAAATGCGTACGGCTGACGCGGTCGGGATCATTGCCGGCCAGCGCCAGCGCTCCTTCCCAGGCACCCGGCATACGGTGCTTTTCCAGACGCTCGGCAATGGCACGACCACGCCGGGCCCGGGCATCGGCCTGTTCGGCCAGTCCCGCCACCAGCGCCGGATGCGTGATATCCACGCCCAGCCCCACGATATGTACCGAATGTCCCTGCCAGCTTGATGACAGCTCCAGCCCCGGCAAAAGCTGCATGCCATGAGCCTCGGCCGCTGCCATGGCCTCGGGCACACCCTTCACCGAGTCATGATCCGTCAGCGCCAGCACGGTAACGCCGGCCGCGGCCGCGCGCGCGACCAGATCGGTCGGGCTCAGGGCGCCGTCGGAGCAATGGCTGTGGCAGTGCAGATCAACAAGAGGCATGGAATGGCCGGGAACGCTGCATTAAGATGCCGCACTTTACCATCTGAGCGCAGTTCCGCATGAAACAGTGGCTGGATTTCATCCCCCTCGTCCTTTTTTTCATCGCCTTCAAGGTCCTGGGCATCTTCCCCGCCACCATGGTGCTGATAGGCGCCACCGTCGTGGTCTATGGCGGCCTCTGGATAGCCACCCGCGAGCTGGAGCGTAACCAGCTCATCACCCTGGTGGTCACCCTGCTCTTCGGCGGCATCACCCTGGCCCTGCATGATGTGACTTACCTGAAATGGAAAGCCCCCATCATCAACTGGATTTTCGCCATCGTTTTTCTCGGCAGCCATTTCATCGGCGAGAAAGTCGTCATCGAACGCATGCTGGGCCATGCCATCACGGCGCCGGCTGAGGTCTGGAAAAAACTGAATATCGCCTGGGTGCTCTTTTTCATCTTTGCCGGTGCCATCAATCTCTATGTGGCCTTCCACTGGGAAGCCCACTGGGTGGACTTCAAGGTCTTCGGCAGCCTGGGGATGACCCTGGCTTTCGTCGTTGCCCAGACCCTCTATCTCAGCCGCTATATCAAACACTCGGAAAGCCCTTCCGCTTAAGGGGCGAGGACAACACATGTGGTACGCCATTCTTGCCGAAGACACGCCCGGCACACTTGATCTGCGTCTTGAAGTGCGCCCGCGTCATCTGGCGCGTCTCGAGCAATTGAAAGCCGAAGGCCGCCTGCTGCTGGCCGGCCCACACCCCGCCATAGACAGTGAAAATCCCGGCCCTGCCGGCTTTAGCGGCAGCCTCGTCGTTGCCGAGTTTGCCAGCCTGGGCGAAGCCGAAGCCTGGGCCGCCAAAGATCCGTATCGCGAAGCCGGCGTCTATGCCAAGGTCAGCGTCAAACCCTTCAAGAAAGTCCTGCCCTGAGACCCTGCGCATGAACAAGTCCGCTTTTTTCACACTGGTTCCGGCACTGCTTTTTGCTGGCATGGTTCAGGCTCAGACCGCCCCGGCAACAACACCCGCTCCTGCGGCGGTGAAACCAGCTTCCGTTGCAGCACCAGCCACAACAGCTGCGCCGATTGCAGTGACTGCGGCCGCCGCCGCTGCGGTACCAGCAAAACCAGTAGTAGCTCCTGTAAAACCTGCAGCACCCGCAACAGCAGTCTCAGCACCTGCCGCAACGGCCGCTGCCGTTCCACTGGTTACCGATCCTGTAGCCGCTCCCGTGATCACGCTGGAAGAACGTCGCCGTCAGGAATTGCTGGCCAATGCCGAGCGCATCGACAAGGCCAATCGCGAATTGCTGGCCAAGAACCAGGAGTTGCAGCTGCAGAATGAAAACCTCGGCCTGCAAAACACCCGCCTCAAGCTGGACAAGAGCTCGGACGGCATATGGAAA
>JASLCO010000114.1 GCA_030146505.1 Moraxellaceae bacterium | reverse complement strand
TCCAGCACCCACCTGCTCCTGCAGGCTTTTTCTTCCCCCGCCGCCGCGCTGGCGGCCGATGTCGCTGCCTGGCGCGCGCTGGGCGTGGCGCCGCAGAAGGCGGCGCGCCTGCAACGCTGGCGAAGCGGCCGTGACCCCGAATTGCAGCGCGAAATGGACGAGGGCATTGCGGCCGACCTGGCCTGGAGCGAGGCTGGCGGCCAGGCCGTGCTGACGCTGCACGACCCCGCCTATCCGCGCCTGCTGCGCGAAATCGCCGATGCGCCGCCTTTGCTTTTCCTGCGTGGCGATGCGGACCTCCTGGATTTTCCGCAGGTGGCGGTGGTGGGCAGTCGCCGGCCTTCGGTCACCGGCCGTGAAGATGCCGCCGCGCTGGCCGGAGAACTGGCCCGCAGCGGGCTGGTGATTACCAGCGGTCTGGCGCTGGGCACGGATGCCGCCGCCCATGCCGGTTGCCTGCGTGCCGGCGGCAAGACGGTGGCCGTGCTGGGAGCGGGTGCGGACCGGGTTTATCCGCGTGAAAATGCCCGCCTTCACGAAGCCATCCTCGAACGCGATGGTCTGCTGCTGAGTGAATTCCTGCCCGGAACACCGCCCCTGCCCCTGCATTTCCCCCGCCGCAACCGCATCATCAGCGGTCTTTCCCTGGGCGTGCTGGTGGTGGAGGCCGCGCTGGAAAGCGGTTCGCTCATCACGGCGCGGCTGGCCGCCGAACAGGGGCGGCTGGTGTGGGCCTTGCCGGGCTCGCGTCACCATGCGCAGGCCCAGGGCTGTCTGCGGCTCATCCAGGAAGGCGCCACCATGGTGACGCAGAGCCGCCATATCCTGGACGATCTGCCACCCATGCTCGGGCTTTACCACGAGCAGCCCGAGCCGGTGGCAGCAGTGCATCCGGCACTGGAGCGGCCGGTGCAGCGTGTGCTGGATGCACTGGGCCAGGAGTGCCGCCATGCCGACTGGCTGATTGCCGCCACCGGGCAGGCACCGGCTGCTGTCCTGCGGGCCCTCTCCGTGCTGGAAATGGAAGGCCTCATCGTGGCCGTGCCTGGTGGCTACGAGCGCCTGCCTGCTTCCCTGCGCCGTGCCTGAGGTACACTGCGCCGCCATGAAAATACCTGCCGACACCACTTCGCCTGCCCTGCCCTCTCCCGATGATCTTGCCCGAGCCGTGGCCGTGCTGCGTGCGGGTGGCGTCATCGCTTATCCCACGGAAGGTGTATGGGGTCTGGGCTGTGATCCTTTTTGCGAGCGCGCCGTGCGCCGCCTCCTTGACCTGAAGCAACGCAGCGAGGCCCGGGGCCTGATTATGATTGCGGCAACGGTGGCGCAGGTTCAGTCCTGGCTGACGAGACTGGATGCGGCGCAGCGCGATGCCGTGCTGGCAAGCTGGCCCGGCCCCTATACCTGGATCGTGCCGGTGACGGACGCGCCGGCATGGCTGAGCGGCGAGCACGCCAGCCTGGCGGTGCGCGTGTCGGCGCATGCGGGCGTGCAGCAGTTGTGCGTGGCCTTTGGCGGTCCGCTGGTGTCCACCAGCGCCAACCGCAGTGGCCAGCCGGCGTTGATGAGTGCCGCTGCCGTGCAGGAAGAATTCGGCCACGAGCTGGATTTCATCCTGCCTGGTGCGCTGGGCGGTGATGCCCGTCCCAGTGAAATCCGCGATGCCACAAGCGGCGTCGTCCTGCGAGCCCGGTGAGGTTTCATGAACAGTTCCGCTCCTGATGTTGCTGCCGTAAAAAACTATCTGCTGGATTTGCAGGACCGCATTTGCGCCATGCTGGAAGCCGAGGACGGTGGCCGCTTCATCACGGACGAGTGGACGCGTGCCGAAGGCGGTGGAGGCCGTTCGCGCGTCATGGAAAACGGCAGGGTCATTGAAAAAGGCGGCGTGCTTTTCTCGCATGTGCACATCAGCAAGATGCCCGCTTCCGCCACGGCGCACCGTCCCGAGCTGGCCGGTGGCCGCGCGCAGGCGCTGGGTGTGTCGCTGGTCATCCATCCGCGCAATCCCTACGCGCCGACCTCGCATGCCAATGTGCGTCTTTTCATGGCGGAAAAAGAAGGCCAGGCCCCCGTCTGGTGGTTTGGCGGCGGCTTCGACCTCACGCCCTATTACGGTTTCGACGAAGACTGCCGGCACTGGCATGGTGTGGCACGTGATCTCTGCCAGCCCTTTGGCGCCGATGTGTATGCCGGCTACAAGAAATGGTGTGATGAATATTTCTTCCTCAGGCATCGCAACGAACCGCGCGGCATAGGAGGTCTTTTCTATGACGACCTCAATGCCTGGGGCGCGGACAAATCCTTCGATTTCATGCGTGCCGTGGGCGACGGCTATATCGCGGCGATACAGCCCATACTGGCGCGTCGCAAGGACATGCCTTACGGCGAGCGCGAGCGCGATTTCCAGCTCTACCGGCGCGGCCGCTACGTGGAATTCAATCTGGTCTACGACCGCGGTACCCTGTTCGGCCTGCAGTCGGGCGGGCGCACCGAATCCATCCTCATGTCCCTGCCCAATCTGGTGAACTGGCGTTACGACTGGTCACCCGAGCCCGGCAGTGCCGAGGCCATGCTGCATGAAAAATACCTGAAGCCGCAGGACTGGGTGTGAATGGCAGGTGCTGAAAAGACAAAGATATGAACCCTCCATGAAAAAGCCGGCATTTGCCGGCTTTTTCATGGAGTCCGTTGTCTCTGTTTCACCGGCTCATTTCGTCGCGGGTGGCGTCATCAGCAGGTCAATGATCTGCCGGCCATAAAGATCGACGAGATAAGGCACGGTGCTCTGGTTGTAATTGGCAATGCGCGGGCTGAGGAAGGCCCATTTCGGCTTGATGCGGGCGATGACGGGTGCCAGTGCCGGCTGGCTCTTTTCAACAGCGGCGAGTTGGGCCGTGAATTCTGCCGGCAGCTTTTCCAGCTCCACCTCACGGTTGATCCCGGAGTAATTGGTTCCTCCCAGCGGGTCTGCGCTATTGCGCAAGTAGATGGTCATCATGACGTGCATGCGGCCGACCAGCTCGTGGATGGCCATGCGCTTCGGGTCAGTATCGCGCGGAACCAGGCGTTCCAGGGATTGGGCGTAGCGCGTGGCATTGTCTTCGATGGTGTAGAGGGTCTGCTGTGCCACTTCACCATTGTAATAAGGATCGCTGGCCACGGAATTGCGCAGGACACGCCAGCTCTGTGTCACCTCGGCATCGCCCAGTGCGGCGATGCGGCCGTCGAGTTCGGCGCTCAGGCGGTTCACGTCCTTGCGGCGTTCAAGTGCCTTTTCCAGGATGGTGTACATGAAAAGCTGGCTGGTCATGCGATAACCGCCGTCCTGCAGGGATTCGATGTCGGCCAGCGTGGCTGCCCGCGCCGGCAAGACAGGCAAGGCGATAAAGACCACGCAAAACATGGCAAGAATCTGGCTGACACGACGCATGCAGCGTTCCCCTTCAGGCAAGATGCATGGCCATGCCGGCCATGCCAATGATCACGTATTTGATCTTGTGGTTGACGCTCCGGCGCATCTTCGTAAAGCTCGCGGGCCGGAGGAGCCCGATAATGGAACGCTATTGTGTGTTCGGCAATCCTGTTGCCCACAGCAAGTCGCCCCGCATTCACCGTGAGTTCGCCCGCCTGACGGGACAGTCCCTGAGCTATACCGCCGAACTGGCACCGCTGGACGGATTTGCGCCGGCGCTGCGGGACTTTTTTGCCGGCGGTGGCCGGGGCTGCAATGTCACCGTCCCGTTCAAGGAAGAAGCCTGGCGCCTGGCCGGCGTGCGCAGTGTGCGCGCGGAAAAAGCCGGGGCGGTGAACACGATGCTGCAGGGCAAGGACGGCCGTCTGTACGGCGACAATACCGATGGTGTCGGCCTTGTTCGTGATTTGTACAATGCCGCTATCGCAGTAGCCGGGCGCCGTGTGCTGGTGCTGGGTGCCGGTGGTGCGGTGCGTGGCGTGCTGGGCCCGCTGCTGGCCGAAAAGCCTGCCAGCCTCGTGATGGCCAACCGCAGCCCGGAAAAGGCGCAGCAACTGGCCGCGCTGTTTGCCGGTGAGGGGCCGGTGAGTGCCTGCACCTTTGCGGAACTGGCCGGACAGACTTTCGATCTGGTCATCAATGGCACGTCGGCCAGCCTGCAGGGCGAACTGCCGCCGCTGCCTGCCGGTTTACTTTCTGCCCACAGTCATGCCTACGACATGATGTATGGTGCGAAGCCCACGGTTTTCCTGCGCTGGGCGCAGGGTCAGGGCGCGCAGACGCGCGATGGTCTGGGCATGCTGGTGGAGCAGGCGGCCGAGGCTTTTTTCCTCTGGCGAGAAGTGCGCCCCGCCACCCGTGAGGTGCTGGCGCAACTGCGCCGTGAACTGGCGGAATGAATCAAGCAGTAAGGAGTTGATGAATGCGTAGTGCAACCATGCTGGCCCTGCTTCTGGTGCCGGCAGCAAGTCTGGCGCAGGAAGCGGAAAAACCTTTCACCATGGACGCCAATGCGGCTTACCTGAAATCCACGGGCAGCAGCAACAAGGAAACCATCAAGGGCCTGCTGGACATGCAGTACAAGATGGATGCCTGGACGCACCAGTTCCACGGCGAAGGCTTCAACGAGGCCGACAACAGCCTCGGCCAGCATACCACCGAGCGTTATCTGGCCTATGAGAAATCCAACTGGAATTTCACCGAGCGCGATTATCTTTTCGTGAAGCCGCAGTGGGAAAAGGACCTGCAGTCGATCTATGTCTACCAGGCCCTGCTGGCCGCCGGTTATGGCCGCAGCTTCATCAAGTCCGACGCCATGCTCCTCAATATCGATGTGGGTGCCGGTGTGCGCCGCAGCAAATTCGATGTGGGCGGCGACACCAAGGATGATGCCATCGGCAATCTGGCGCTGAAATACGAATGGAAATTCACCCGCCATGCACGCATCAACGAGGACATGTCGCTGGAAGCAGGCGATGCCGGCACCATCACCCGCACCCGCACGGCGCTCACCGCCGACATCACCGATGTGCTGGGCCTCACGCTGTCGTACGAAACCAAGCACGACAGTGAAATCGATGGCGGCGACAGCCTGACCTCCTTCGGCCTCAGCTATCGCTTGCGCTGAAGCCCCGCCTGAATTCCAGAAACTAAAGGCCGGGAGCCTGCTTCGCCATTTCCGCCAGGTATTCGTTCTTGAGCCGGGCGTAATTGGCGGCGGTGTAGGTGAAATAGCCGCGCTCCTTCTCGGTGACGGGGCGCACGGCTTTTGCCGGATTGCCGATGTAAACGAAACCCGAGGCCAGGACCTTGCCCGGCGGCACCACGGCACCTGCACCCAGGATCACCTCGCTTTCCACCACGGCACCATCCATCACCATGGCCTTCATGCCGATGAGCACGCGGTCATGCACGGTGCAGCCGTGCAGCGTCGCCTGGTGGCCTATGGTGACGTCGTTGCCTATGGTCAGCGGATAACCGTCCGGGTTGTAAGTGCTGGCGTGGGTGATGTGCAGCACGCTGCCGTCCTGCACGGACACGCGCTCGCCTATGCGTATGCGGTGCATGTCGCCGCGTATGATGGCGTAGGGCCAGACCGAACTGTCCGCCCCTATCACCACATCGCCGATGATGACGGCCGTGGGGTCCACGAATACACTCTCGGCCAGTTGCGGCTGTATGCCCTTGTGCGGGCGGACGGCGGTCACCATATAAAAAATCCCCGAAACGGTCTGATATGGCGGGCTCTGCGGAATACTCCGGCCGGGCCTGCGGAAAAAGCGGAATTTCCCATGAACAATCCCCTGCTGGAAAGCCATGCCCTGCCCCCGTTTGATCGCATCCTGCCCGAGCATGTCGCGCCGGCCCTGGATGCCATCCTGGCGGACAACCGTGCCGTGATTGCCGCATTGGGTAATGCCGCCGCCGACTGGGCTTCGGTGCCGGCGGTGCTGGAAGCTTTGCAGGATCGTCTGGATCAGGCGTGGGCGCCGGTCTCCCACCTCAATGCCACCATGAACAGCGAAGCCTGGCGCCAGGCCTATAACGAGGCCCTGCCCCGGCTCGCGGCCTATGGCACCGAGCTTGGCCAGAACGAAACCCTGTTCCGCGTTTATGAAAAGATTGCCGCCAGCCCGGCGTTTCCTGCTTTCAGTGCCGCCCAGAAAAAGACCGTGGAAAATGCTTTGCGTGATTTCCGCCTGAGCGGCATAGGCCTGCCCGAAGCCGGCAAGAAGCGCTTTGCCGAAATCGTGGAAAAGCTGTCCGAACTTTCTTCGAAATTCTCCGACAATGTGCTGGATGCCACGCAGGCCTGGGAGCTTTTGCTGCCGGATGCCTCCCGGCTTGAGGGCTTGCCTGATTCAGCGCTGGCCTTGCTCGCTTCGCTGGCACAGCAGAAAGAAAAAAGCGGTTATCGCGTTACCCTGGATTTCCCGTCCTATTTTGCCGTGATGACGCATGCGCGTGACCGTGACCTGCGCCAGCAGGTTTATACCGCCTATGTCACGCGCGCTTCGGACCAGGGCCCCAATGCCGGCAAGCATGACAACTCGGTCCTGATCAATGAAATCCTCGCACTGCGCCATGAGGAAGCGCAGCTGCTGGGTTATGCCAGTTACGCTGAAGTGTCGCTGGTGCCGAAAATGGCGGCCAGCCCCAGGCAGGTCACGGATTTCCTCAATGATCTGGCGCAGCGCACGAAACCTGGCGCAGAAAAGGAGCTGGCCGAGCTGCGCGAATTTGCGGCCGGCGATCTGTGCATTGCCGATCTGCAACCCTGGGATGTGACCTTTGCCAGCGAGAAGCTGAAAGAAAAGAAATACGCCATTTCGCAGGAGCAGTTGCGCCCCTATTTCCCGGCGCCCCGGGTCATTGCCGGCATGTTGAAGATTGCGGAAAGGCTTTATGGCCTTTCCATCCGAGAGCGCCACGACATCGTGAAATGGCATGCCGATGTCACCTGCTATGAAATCAGCGAGGGCGGCAAGCCGGTGGCGATTTTCTACCTGGATCCTTATGCCCGCGCCAACAAGCGCGGTGGTGCCTGGATGGCGGATTGCCGCGTGCGGCGGCGTCTGGAAAATGGTGCCTTGCAGAATCCGGTGGCCTTCCTCACCTGCAATTTCAATCCGCCGGTGGACGGCAAACCGGCCCTGCTCACGCATGACGAAGTCACCACCCTCTTCCACGAATTCGGCCATGGCCTGCATCACATGCTGACGCGTATCGATGTGGCCGCCGTATCCGGCATCAATGGCGTGGCCTGGGATGCCGTGGAACTGCCCAGCCAGTTTTTTGAAAACTGGTGCTGGGAGCCGGAAGCGCTGGCCATCATGTCCTCGCATGTGGAAACCGGCGAGCCTTTGTCAAAAGGATTGCTGGAAAAAATGCTGGCTGCCAGGAATTTCCAGTCCGGCCTCATGATGCTGCGCCAGCTGGAATTTGCGGCTTTCGACATGGAAATCCATGCGCTGCCGGAAATCAAAGCTGATTCCGTGCAGCAGGTCCTGGATGGTGTGCGTGCCCGCGTGGCTGTCATCAGACCGCCTGCCTTCAATCGTTTCCAGCACAGCTTCAGCCATATTTTTGCCGGTGGTTATGCCGCTGGTTACTACAGCTATAAATGGGCCGAAGTGCTGTCTTCCGATGCCTTCTCGCGCTTCGAGGAAGAAGGCGTGATGAATCCGGAGGTCGGCCGCGCTTTCCGCGATACCGTGCTGGCGCAAGGCGGCAGCCGCGATGCACTGGAACTCTTTACCGAGTTCCGTGGCCGCGAACCCAGGGTCGATGCGTTGCTTCGTCACTCCGGTCTTTGATAAAGAAGCGTCATTCCCGCTTGGCGCGCTTTGCTGATCGCGGGAATGACGATGCAATGATGGAATGGGACGGAAGACATGTTACGCAAACAGTTCATTGCCGGTGCGCGCTGCCCGCATTGCAATGCCGAAGACAAGGTCAGGCTTTGCCGTGAAGACGCGCGCGAATGGATAGAGTGCGTGGCTTGCGGCCACGTCACGGAGAATCCCGGCGAGCCCGAGCATCCCAATCCGTCGGTCGAGCCGGCGGTGGGCGTCGTGCGCTTTCCTTTCAAAAAATGAAGGGCGCCGGCAAATGAAAAAGGCCCGCTCCAGCGGGCCTTTTTCATCAAGGATGTCCGGCGGCCTCAGGCGGGAATGCGGGGCAGGCGGCTAAGCAGGAAAAGGGCCGCCGCCGCGACCACGATGGCCGGACCCAGCGGAATATCCCACTGCAGGCTGCCGACCAGGCCGGCACATACCGCCAGCATGCCCGCAAGGCTGGCCAGCATGGCCATCTGCTCCGGCGTGCGCGCCAGGCGGCGGGCAGCGGCAGTGGGAATCACCAGCAGGGCCGTGATGAGCAGCACGCCCACCACCTTCATGGCCGCCGTCACCACCAGCGCCAGCAATACCAGCAGCAAGAGGCGCAGGCGCTGCACCGGCACGCCATCCACCGCCGCCATTTCCTCGTTGACGGAAGCCAGCACCAGCGGCCGCCACTGCCAGCCGAGCAGGCCCAGCACGGCAAGGCTGCCGGCCAGCAGCCAGGGCAGGTCGGTGGCTTCCATGCTGAGCAGGTCGCCAAAGAGATAGGCCATGAGGTCCACGCGCACGCTGCTCAGGGTGATTGCAATCAGGCCAAGGCTGAGCGCGGTGGTGGAAAGTATGGTGAGCAGGGTGTCCGAGGCCAGTTCCGGATGGCGCAGCAGGGCGCCCAGGAGCAGGGCGACCACGAGGCAGACGCCGGCAATCCCGGCCCAGCCGGGAATGCTGAGCAGCAGGGACAGGCCGACACCGAGCAGGGCGGCATGGGCCAGGCTGTCGCCGAACCAGGCGAGGCGGCGCCAGACCAGCAGCGAGCCCAGCGGTCCGGCTACCAGGGCTACGAGCAGGCCACCGGCCAGGGCCGGCCAGAACAGTTCAAAGGTGTTCATGCGGACCCTCGTGCGTGCACACCTCGCCATGGGCGTCGTGGTGATGGTCGTGATGGTGGCTGTAGACGGCCAGGCCGCGGGCCCCCTGCATGCCGAACAGGCGCAGATATTCCGGGTGGGCGCTTACTGACTCGGGATGGCCCTCGCAACAGACATGCCGGTTCAGGCACAGCACATGGTCGGTGGCTGCCATCACCAGATGCAGGTCGTGGGAGACCATGAGCACGCCGCAGCCGCGTTCATCGCGGGCGCGGGCAATCAGGGTGTAGAGCTCTTCCTGGCCGGTGATGTCCACACCCTGCGCGGGTTCGTCCAGCACCAGCAGATCGGGCTGGCGCAGCAGGGCGCGCGCCAGCAGCACGCGCTGGAGTTCGCCGCCGGACAGTCGTACCACCGGGGTCCTGATGACATGGCCGGCACCCACGTCTTCCAGGGCGCGGGCGAGGGCGGCAAAGCCGGCTCCGGGTGCAGCCAGGGCCAGGAAACCTTGCACGTCCAGCGGCAGGGCCTCGTTCAGGCCCAGCTTTTGCGGCATATAGCCCACCCGTAGCCCGGGGCGGGTGCGGCGCTGGCCGCTGTCCGGGCGCAGCAGGCCCAGGGCGATGCGCACAAGGCAGGTCTTGCCGGCGCCGTTGGGGCCGATGAGGGTGAGTATCTTGCCCGGAGCAAGGCGCAAGGTGACGCCGTCGAGCACGGTGCGGCCGTCGCGGGCCAGGCGTATATCCTCGAGTTCCAGCAGGGGAGAGTCCATGTAAGTACTTACTTTCTTTCGGCTTGGAGGCCTTGGGGCTGGCAATGCCGGCAGAGCCCGGCCAGTTCCAGCGTCTGGCTGCGTATTTCGAAGTCGGCCGCGGCGGCGGCCTGGTCCACGGCATGGCCGAGAGCGCTGGCGTCGGCAATTTCTTCGGCATTGCCACAGGCTTCGCAGAGCAGGAAATAGCCGGCGTGGGCGGCGCCCGGGTGCGAGCAGCCGATGAAGGCATTGCGCGAGGCAATGCGGTGGATCAGCTTCTGTTCCAGCAGGAATTCCAGGGCACGGTAGACCGTGGGCGGTGCCGGCTTGTGGCCTTCGGCCGTGAGCTGGTTGAGCAACTCGTAGGCGCCCAGCGGGCGATGGCTGTCCCAGACCAGTTCCAGCACACGGCGGCGCAGCGGCGTCAGGCGGGCGCCGCTTTCCGCGCACAGGCGGTCGGCCGCTGCAAGGGCATCGTGCACGCAATGGCTATGGTCGTGGTCAGGGCCGCGATCGGGGTCATGGAAGGAGAAGACGGGAGTGCTCATGGCGGGCTCGCGACAAATGATGCGCAACAATATAACATCTGTGGCGTCTTGCTGCATCGCCGGGTCTGCCATGCTCCGCCTGTTTTGCCTGTTGTTCCTGCTCTTTTTGCCCGTTTCCGCTGTCCAGGCGCTGGAAGTGCTGGCCAGTATCCGGCCACTGGCCCTCATTGCCGAGGCCGTGGCGGGGGAGAAGGCCGTTGTCCAGCAACTGCTGCCCAACGGCATATCGCCCCATGACTACCAGTTCCGGCCCTCTGACCGGCAGCGTCTGGCGCAGGCCGACCTCATCCTCTGGACCGGCCCGGCCAATGAAGGCTTTCTCAGCCGCAGCATGGGCGCCATGGAGGCCAGCCGTGTGCTGACGGCGCAGACCCTGCCGGGCGTGCACCTGCTGGCACAGCGACGGCTGGACGGGGGCAGTTCGGTGGCCGGCACGGTGGATGCCCACCTCTGGCTGGACCCGGACAATGCCGTGGTGATTGCACGCGCGCTGGCTGAGCAACTGGCGCGCCGCGATGCCGCCCATGCCGCCGTCTACCGCAAGAACGCCGGCGAGTTTGCCACCCGCATTGCCGTGCTCAAAGCCCGGCAGGCGCCGCGTTTCCAGGGGCTGCCCACGCGTTCCTTCATTGCCTACCACGACGCCTACCAGTATCTGGAACCCATGCTGGGACTGAACCATCGCGGCAGTCTGGTCGCTGCCGGCGAAGCCAAGCCCAGCGCCAAGCACTTCCTCCTGCTGTCGCAGAAAATCCGCCAGGAGGGCATCTCCTGCCTGCTGGGCGAGCCCGGTTTCGACGAGGCACTCGCCCGCAATGTCTTTGCCGGCAGGCCTGCGCAACTGGTGTCGGTGGATGAACAGTTTGCGGCTGCGCCGTCCTCAGCCGGGGGCTACGAAGACGGCCTCAGCCAGATGGCCGATACCATTTATCAATGCCTGGTCGCGGCGGCGCTGCCTGGCCGGATCTGAGCGGCATACAAGCGTTTTCCAGTCCTTTGTCCTGAGGCTGGCCGTCTGTGTCTGGCGACAGATATTTTCCTTGCGTATCAGTTACTTGCGATCCTGCACCCGAAGAGTGTTGCGATTACGGGACAGCTTTCCCCGCAAAAACGCCGGCTGGCCGCGCTGTCTCTTCCCAACTTGTTGAGTTTTCTTGTTTTTCCGGATCTGGCACGGGGCTCGCTATATCCCACGGGCCCCGCTTGGCCGGGGCGCGCACGGCGGCCCGAGTGCTGCCTTTCGATCTCAAGGAACAAAGAGGATTCCATCCATGAACGCACGTCATTTTCTGATTCCCGCCGTCATTGCTACGGCTGCCGCCCTGTCCAGCCCGGTACTGGCCGACGACTACCTGCGTCAGGATCCCGACGCTCCATCCGCCAGCCAGCAGGCACCGGCCCCGGTATCGGTGCGGGCGGACGACAGCTCCATTTCCTCGCAGGTGGAAGCCGCTGTGGCCAACGACAACATCAAGGCCAAATCCAAGGATGGCGTGGTCACACTCAAGGGCAAGGTGGACAGCCGTGAAAGCGCCGACGCCGCCATCCAGCGCGCCAGTACCGTTCCCGGTGTGGTCAGCGTGAAAAGCGAGCTCAAGGTCAAGTCCTGAGTTCTCCTGAATCTGGCAGGGATGTCAGTCGCGCCAGGAGGGCGTGAAATGCGCAGGACGCCGGGCACAGGATGTGCCTGAACCGGCCGGTATCAGGCCGCAGGGACGCCACCGGTAAACCGTCATTCGCTGACGGAGAATCTGGTGAGGAAAAAGCGGATTCCGTGTCACGGAATCCGCTTTTTTCTTTTCATGCGGCGGCTTCAGGACTGCTCCCTGTTGTCAGCAGGCGATGCGCCAGGCGCCTGCTTGTGCAGCGCGGCCATCTCGCCCAGGCGCATGCCTTCCGGCAGGGGCCGGTGCTTGCCGTGGCCAATGCGTTGCGAGCGGTAAATCCCGCTGTGTCCCGAGAACAGATAACTGACAACACAGGCCAGGCCCGCATACACCCCGATCTCCGGGCCGAACAGTTCCATGGCCATGAGGGTGGAGGCCAGCGGTGTATTGGCGGCTCCGGCGAAGACGGCGACAAAGCCCATGCCGGCCAGCAGCGGAAAGGGCAGTGACAGGACGGGGGCAAGAGCATTGCCCAGCGTGGCGCCGATATAGAACAGCGGCGTCACCTCTCCCCCCTTGAAGCCCGTGCCCAGGGAAACAACCGTGAACAGCATTTTGCCGGCAAAGTCCCAGCCGGCCAGTGGCTGCTGGAAAGACTCGACAATGACGGGAATGCCCAGGCCGATATACCGCTGCCCGCCCAGCACAAGGACAGCCAGCGCAATCACGATACCGCCCAGAAACGGGCGCCAGGGTGCATAGCGGATTTTCTTCCTGGCGAAGGCCGACAGGCCGTGGGTGGCATCGGCGAACACCCTGCCGGCAAGCCCGAAGAGGGCGCCGGCCATCAGCGTGGCAGCAAGGCCCCACACGGTGAGGGCCGGGATGGCGGGAATCGCGTAATGAGTATGCTGCACGCCCCACAGCAATCCTGCCTGGTCAGCCACAATGGCCGCCATGAAGCAGGGCAGGATAGCGTCATAGCGGAGCCTGCCGATGGCCAGGACTTCCAGGCCGAATACGGCACCGGCCAGTGGCGTTCCAAAAACAGAGGCAAAGCCGGCACTGATCCCGGCCATGAGCAGGATGCGGCGGTCTTCCGGCCGGATCCGGAAGACATGGGTGAGCTGGTCGGCCAGCGCGCCCCCCATCTGCACCGCCGTGCCCTCGCGTCCGACCGAGGCCCCGAACAGATGGGAAGTGATCGTGCCGAAGAGAACCAGCGGTGCCATCCGCAGCGGGATGACTTTCTTCGGGTCATGGATTTCGTCGATCAGCAGATTGTTGTCCGCCTCCACGCTTTGCCCCAGGCGCAGGTACAGCCAGCCCACGGCAAAGCCGGCCAGGGGCAGCAGGCCGATCAGCCAGCCATGGCGAAGACGGGTACTGGTGGCCCAGTCCAGCGAGAAAAGGAAAAAGGCCGAGGCCGTTCCGGCCAGTATGGCCACCAGGGTGGCCAGCAGCAGCCATTTGCCCATATAGGACAGCAGGTCGATTTGCTCAGCAGCGTTGAAGGATTTCATGAGTGTCCGGCGAGTTCGTGGAAACGAACCTGGACAAGGGGGCGTGTTGCCGGGATACGCCTACACCTTCCCGCTTGACCAGGA
>JASLCO010000182.1 GCA_030146505.1 Moraxellaceae bacterium | reverse complement strand
CAATGCCGAACTTCTCGTCCAGCACCTTCAGCGTCGGGGTGATGGCATTGGTGGTGCAGGAAGCCGCAGAGAGAATCTTGTCGTCAGACGTGATGTCACGGCTGTTCACACCGTAAACGATGTTCTTGATGGCGCCCTTGGCCGGTGCGGTGAGCAGCACGCGGGCAATGCCACGGCTGGACAGATGACGGCCCAGGCCCTCTTCGTCCTTCAGCTTGCCGGTGTTGTCGATGAGGATGGCGTCCTTGATACCGTAGGCGCTGTAGTCCACATCTTCCGGCTTGGCGGCGTAGATCACCTTGATGAAATTGCCGTTGGCGATGATGGCTTCGTTTTCTTCATCCACGGCGATGGTGCCTTCGAAAGGACCATGCACGGAATCACGACGCAGCAGGGAAGCGCGCTTCTGCAGATCGCCGTCCTGGGTCTTGCGCACGACAATGGCGCGCAGGCGCAGGCCATCACCACCGCCCGCGTCTTCAATGATGAGACGGGCCAGCATGCGGCCGATACGGCCGAAGCCGAAGAGCACCACATCGGTGGGCTGGCGATCGAGCTTCTTGCCCACGGCCGGCGCCAGGGTCTTCTTCAGCAGCTCAACGGCATCAACGCCCTTTTCCTTGGCTTCGATGGCGAGCTTGCCGAGGTCCACCAGCACATTGCTGACGTCCAGCTGGGTCAGGGCCTGCAACAGCGGCCAGGTGTCCACCACGGAAAGATCGCCGGCAATCATGCGCACGCGGCGATGGTGCTTGAGAATCTGGATGACGGAGCGGTTGACCAGGCTGCGGCCGAAGACGGCGACGATCACATTCTTTTCGCGGTAGAGCTTGCCGATCGTGGGGATCATGTTCTCGGCAATGGCTTCGCGGTTCTTCCAGCGACCGAAGTGGTCTTCCTGCAGGGCTTGAATGCTCTTAACAGACGTCTCTACGCTCACGGCGGGTGTCCTCGTGGGGGAAAACTGAGGGCGCGGATTCTAGCCTCTTTGCCCCACCTTGTCAGTTTCTGGTGGCAGCCCCATCTATGCTGTCCTCCTGCCCGTCCAATACAAGGAAACGGCCATGTATTACTCCCTGGAAAGCCCGTCCCTGCTGCATCCCGAACCTCCCCAGGGGGCCCGCCAGCTCATCATCCTCTTGCATGGTACGGGCTCGAAACCGGCCGAGATGACCAGCATGGCCGAGCACTTCCGCACCACCTGGCCGAATGCCGCCATTGCCATTCCCGAAGGTTTACAGCCCTTTGATGCCGGCATCCCCGGCCGTTATCAGTGGTTCTCCCTGGCCGGCATCACCGAGGCCAACCGTCCGGAGCGCGTGGCTGCCGTCATACCCAGTTTCATAGAACTGATACGCGGGATACAGGAAACCACCAGCGTGCCGCCGACGGACACCGTGCTGGCCGGCTTCTCCCAGGGCGCCATCATGGCGCTGGAAGCCGTGAAGCAGGCCGACGGCCTGGCAGGCCGCGTGCTGGCGTTCGCCGGTCGTTATGCCCGCCTGCCCGAGGTCGCTCCGAAACACACCAGCATCAGCTTCTATCACGGCGACGAAGACGAGGTGATTCCCGTGCAGCACGCGAAGGATGCCTTTGAACACCTGCACGAACTGCAAGCCGACGCCACGCTGGATATCGCCCATGGCGTCGGCCATGAAGTGCACCCGGCGCTGCTGTCTATTGCTGTTGAAAGGCTGCAGAAGGAAATTCCGGCGCGCTTGTGGCGGCGTGCGCTCACCGGCCAGTGACATCTTGCGCACCGTTTTTGCAGGAGGGGCTTTAGCCGCGATGGCTACGTGAGGAAGTGAGGCAGAAAAAGCATCGCGGCTAAAGCCGCTCCTGCAAACACCCACTCTCCGCGCCCATCAAACCGGTGGTTCGTATTCCGGCGTATCCCACCATGGCCACCACGCCGGCAAATCCTCCGAAAGCCTGGCCTTGTACTCCGCCGGCCGCTTCTGCAGAAAACTCGTGATGCCTTCCACCGCATCCGGCAGCCGCCCGGTGTGATACACCCCCGCCGACTCCACGCCATGCGCCACCATGGGATGCGGCGCATCCACCATGCGCCACAGCATCTGCCGTGCAATCGCCACGGAAACCGGCGCGGTTTCATGGGCAATCTGCGCCGCCTGCGCAAAGGCCGCCGGCAGCAATGCTTCCGGCGCATGCACGCTGTTCACCAAGCCTGCGGCCAGCGCCTCTTCAACGCCGAACACACGCGCACTCATCATCCAGTCCAGGGCCTTGGGCAGGCCGACCAGACGCGGCAGGAACCAGCTGGAATTGGACTCCGGCACGATGCCGCGTTTCACGAAGGGAAAACAGAATTTGGCGGCGGTGGAAGCCAGGCGGAAATCCGCCGCCAGCGTCATGGTCAGGCCGACACCGGCGGCCGTGCCGTTGAAGGCCACCATCACCGGTTTCCTGCATTCAAAAAGACGCAGGGTGATGAGCCCGCCCAGATCACGCGGCACGCCATCTTGCTTGCCGTGTTTGTCGTAATCAAAGGTATCGCCACCCGCTTCGGAAAGATCAGAGCCCACCGAATAGGCACGGCCCTCGCCCGTGAACAGGATGACGCGCACTTCGTCATCACCGTCGGCCCGCTCTATGGTCTCCACCACTTCATGCACCGTCTGTATGGAAAAAGCATTCAGCTTTTCCGGCCGGGCCAGGGTGATCAGGGCAACACGATCGCGCACTTCATAGCGCAGATGCTGGAAGGCCATGGCGTTTCTCCTTGTTTTTCAGCCATCAAACTGGCCCGGAGTATCACCGCCCGCCTCCATGCTGGCAGTGGCCGCCAGCACGGTTTTTCATTGGCCGGGCTTACTGCCCATACCCAACACTAAAACCACTGTCGTCCCCGCGCAGGCGGGGACCCAGTGACTTTACTTTTGCCTTTTGCTCTTGGTCTACCGAGCCCAAGAACGAGGTACTGGGCCCCCGCCTGCGCGGGGGCGACAGCTAATTTTTAGCGGCTTATTTCTGGTACTTCGCCTTCCAGTCCTCATAAGGCATGCCATAGATGATCTCCCGCGCTTGCGGGTCAGACAGGTCTATCCCCTTCTCTTCCGCCGCCGCCCGGTACCACTTGGACAGGCAGTTACGGCAAAAGCCGGCCAGGTTCATGAGGTCTATGTTCTGCACCTCGGGCTTGTCGCGCAGATGTTGCACAAGCCGGCGGAAGGCAGCAGCCTCCAGTTCAATGCGTTGCTGATCAGTCAGGTCGGTCATGGCAAAGCTTCTGTAGGAGCGGCTTCAGCCGCGAATGAGCCGGGATTATGCATAAGCCCTATAGTGAAAGGCAGCCTTATGCCTTGGCGCTCAAAGGCATCTTCCGCGAAAACACCAGCGTATCGCCCTTGGACAACTTCTTGTTGAAGCCATAACCATCCACACTGAAATCCTTGAGTGCTTCCGGTTTATTCAGGCGGTTTTTCACGATATAGGCCGTCATCAATCCACGTGCACGCTTGGCGTAAAAACTCACCATCTTGAACTGGCCGTCTTTTTCTTCGCGGAATTGCGGCGTGATGACGCGGGCTTTCAGGGCCTTCGTTAACGCCGCCTTGCTGTATTCATCTGACGCCAGATTCACCAGCACATCATCGCCCTGCGTAGCGAGTGCCTTGTTCAAGGCATTGGCGATGGTGTCGCCCCAGAAGGCGTAAAGATTGCGGCCGGCGGGATTGGCCAGCGCCGTGCCCATTTCCAGGCGATAAGGCTGCAATCTATCCAGCGGACGCAAAAGACCATAAAGGCCGGAGAGTATGCGCAGATGCGTTTGCGCATAATCGTGATCATCCGCCGTGAAAGTGGAAGCCTGCATGCCTTCGTAGACATCGCCCATGAAGGCCAGCACGGCAGCGCGGGAATTCCTGTCCGTGAAGCGTGGCGACCAGTCGGCATAACGCGCCACATTGAGGGCAGCCAGCTTGTCGCTGATACCCATGAGGCTTCCCACTTCCTGCGGTGAAAGATCGCGCAGGATGCCGATGAGCGCTTTGGTCTGCGGCAGGAACTCGGGCTTGGTCAGGGGCAGGTCGGGCACCGGGGTGTCGTAATCCAGGGTCTTGGCAGGGGAGATGATGGCAAGCATGGGAGCTCTTCAGGGCAGCACAGCTGAAAACGCATCATTCTACACAGACTGCACACCATCACGCAGGCAGCCGGTCATTCCGGCAGGCGCGGCCTTTTGAAGGGGGCTTGTATATTTGACAGGCTTACCCTCTCGAGTCGTCGTTCCGGCGAAGGCCGGAACCCATGAGGCAGCCAAAAGTCACCGTCGCAGGGATCCCGGCTTTCGCCGGGATGACAAAAATCCTTGAAAGGGAGTCATGTATATAAATCCCTTTTGAAGGGGAACTGACAGCCCCTGTCCTGCCCGCTAGACTGCGCGCACTCATGGCGGCGAACCGTTTCGTACCGCCATCACCCTTCGACATTCCCTCCCCTATCAGTCAGCAGGCCTCCCATGTCCTTCATGAAACTGGAAAAACGCGGTGCCGTGCAGGTGCTCACGCTCACCAATGGCGACAAGGACAACACCTTCAATCCGGACGTGCTGGCCGACTGGCACAAGCATCTGGACCGCGTGGAATCGAATCTGGAAAACAGTGCCCTGCTCATCACCAGCAACCATCCCAAGACCTTCTGCAACGGCATCGACCTGCCCTGGCTGCTGACACAGGAGCCGGACGGCTTCAAGGCCTTTGTGGAAAACCTGGAAAACCTGCTGCTGCGCGTGGCCGTGCTGAACATTCCGGTGATCGGTGCCATCAATGGCAACTGCTACGCCGGCGGCGCCATTCTCGCCTCGGCTTTTGACTGGCGTTATATGCGGGAAGATCGTGGCCGCTTCTGCTTTTCCGAAGTGAATATCAAGATTCCCTTCACGCCGGTGATGATGGACATCGTGAAGCTGATTCCGGACGCTCATGCCGTGCGCGACATGGCCCTCACCGGCAAGGCCATAGGTGGCATGGACGCCAAGGCGTTGCGCGTGGTGGACGCCACCCACAGCGAAACCGGCCTGTTCCCCGAAGCGCTGGCTTTTGCCGAGCAAATGGCACAGAAGCACCGCCCCACCTATGCCGCCATCAAGCACACCATGCGCCCGCACCTGGTGGCGCTGGCCCGTGAAAGAGGGTTGCTGCGTGCCTGAACTGATTGCGGAAAAAGCCGTTGCCTTGAGCGGCCGGGTCAGGCGCGTACTCACTGACAATCCCGGCGTGATGACCGGCCCCGGCACCAACAGCTATCTCGTCGGCAGCCAGGACATTGCCGTGCTGGACGCCGGCCCCGCCCTCTCCACGCATGTGGAAGCGCTGATCAATGCTGCCAACGAGCGCGGCGGCCGCATACGCTGGATCGTGCTTACGCATACGCACCAGGACCACGCGCCCGGCGCACTGGAATTGAAAGCACGCACCGGTGCGGAAATCATCGGCCAGTCACCGCTGCCCGGCGACCCCGCGCAGGCCCTGATCAAGGTGGACCGCCAGCTCAATCACGGCGATGTACTGCAAATCGACGAGAACACCACACTGCGCGCCCTGCATACCCCAGGCCATGTCGGCAATCATCTCTGCTATCTGCTGCAGGAAGAAAAGCTGCTGTTCAGTGGCGACCACCTTATCAACGGCTCCACCGTCGTCATCATTCCGCCATCCGGCAGCATGGCGGACTATCTGCGCTCGCTGGAAATGCTCACGCATGAAGACATCGCGCAGATTGCTCCCGGCCATGGCGATGTGATTGAAAACGCACAAGGCCTGATCCAGTTCACCATCGCCCACCGCCTTTCCCGCGAAGCCAAGGTGCTGAGCAAGCTCACCAGCACAGTGCAATCGCTGGAAGAACTCACCCGCCAGGCGTATGACGATGTGAACCCCGCACTTCACGTTGTCGCGCGCTATTCACTGCATGCCCACCTCATCAAGCTGCGCGATGAGGGCCGTGCGCAGGAAGCGCTGGAGGGCTGGTCTCTATAGCCGGCTTTCTGGCCTTGTAGGTCGGCCCGACCTACAAACCGCACGCAGACAATAAAAAGCGAACTGTATACATAACAAACTCAAGGCTTGTCATTCCCGCGCAAGCGGGACAAAAGCCAAAAGGGGTGCGCGCAGCAAATAATCCCAGGATGTTAAGCAGGGCCTTAAACAGGGAGATTCCCTCTTGCGCGGGAATGACGATGTTTCAAAGGCACCTGTTTTGTCAGGTATACAGTTCCCAATAAAAAAAGCTGGCTGATGCCGGCTTTTTTTATTGTCATCCAGAACGATCAGTCCTGACCTTTACGTGCGATCAGCTTGCGGCGCCACCACGACCAGTCATCATCCGCCGCGCGCACTTCAAACAACTCGTCCATGAGACTGTAAATGGCAGCCTCCACCTCATGACGTACCTGCCACTGCGCCTCCGGGTTGTTCCAGGCGGCCTGCAGCGGGCGCGTGGGAATGCGTGGGCCAAACTTGAAATACATTTTTTCCGGACGCGGAATGGGCGTCCCCCCCAGGCCGGAGACGAGCGGTGCAAAGGTGTCGCCATCGCGCCAGAACTTGTGCATCAGGCCGGTGCGCTTGGCCGCCTTGCCGAGCAGGGATTCACGGAAGGTATTGCTGTCATAGCGGATGTCGTAAACGTCATCCGCCCCGATGGCAGCGAAGGGAATGATGTCGTAGCCGTTCATCATGGCCATGCGGGCAAAGCCGGTACGGCGCTTCCACACCAGACGGTATTCCTCCCCCTTGTTCTTCATCACTTCGCGGGCGCCACCGGGGTAGACAATGATGTGCGAGCCTGCCTGCATGAGGGCCGTGCAATTCCCGGGCGTACCGGGCACGGCGCCGAACTCCAGCAGCTTGTCGCCCCAGCCGGGAATGTCGAAATGCAGGTGATCGCCCAGCGAACGGAAGAAAATGCCGGTCCGGGCATAGGTTTCCAGCACCATCAGGGGCGCATCAATGATGCCGTAGAGCGTGTGGTTGCCCACATAAAGCGCAGGGCGATCCACCGCCAGGTTTTCCAGGCCATGCACCTCGGGCCGGAACCAGAAGCGCTGCAATGTGAGGGCACGGCGCAGTCGCGACAGCGAAGGCGGCGTGAAACGGGTGACATCAGAGGGGATACGAACCATGACACTTCATGCAGGCAATGAGGAGACAACCCGCACATCATACCCGCAGACGGCCTGCGTTTCAGTCACTGCCGCCACCCGGCAGGCGGATATGCGGCCAACGCATTGCCGGCCGCATCAGGTAGAATGCGGCCGTTTTTCGCCTCCCAGGAAGCGCCGATGAGCGACCACCCGCACCAGATGAAACGCCTCAAGACCGGCGCCTTTGAACGCCGCCTTTCCCTCGCCAAGGCCGGTTTCGTGGCTGGCGCCCGCTTCGCCACCGGCGCTGCCGGTTCCATGTTTGCCAGCCCCGAGGAACGCGAGGAGAAACGCCGTCGCGTGATGGCCGAACAGGCCCAGTATCTGGTGCGCGAACTGGGCAAGCTCAAGGGTTCCGTGGTGAAGATCGGCCAGATGATGGCGCTTTACGGCGAGCACTTCCTGCCCGATGAAATCACCCGCGCCCTGCACCAGCTCAATGACGA
>JASLCO010000414.1 GCA_030146505.1 Moraxellaceae bacterium | reverse complement strand
TGGGAGTGGGCGGCGCCAGCCAGGATAAGAAGCTTATCGATGGTGCCGTGGCCGATATGCAGCTGATCGCTGGCCAGAAACCCATCGTCACCATGGCGCGCAAGTCCATCGCCGGTTTCAAGATCCGCGAAGGCTGGCCCATTGGCTGCAAGGTCACCCTGCGTGGCGACCAGATGTACGAATTCCTGGATCGTCTGATCATGATCACGATCCCGCGTATCCGTGACTTCCGTGGTTTCAGCGCCAAGGCTTTTGACGGCCGTGGCAACTACTCGATGGGCATCAAGGAACAGATCGTGTTTCCGGAAATCGAGTACGACAAGATCGACAAGCTGCGTGGTCTGGATATCACCATCACCACTACGGCTGCTACGGATGACCAGGGTCGCGCACTGCTGCGTGCCTTCGGCTTCCCGTTCAAGTGAGAGCGTGAACCATGGCTAAGAAGAGCATGATCAATCGCGAAGAAAAGCGCGAGAAACTGGTTGCCAAGTACGCCAAGCTGCGTGCCGAGCTGAAGGCTGCCATCCAGAGCCCCAAGACCAGCGATGAAGATCGTTGGGCCGCTACGCTCAAGCTGCAGTCGCTGCCGCGTGATGCCAGCCCGGTGCGCCTGCGCAACCGTTGCGGTCTCACTGGCCGTCCGCATGGCTACTTCCGCAAGTTCGGCCTGAGCCGTAACAAGCTGCGCGAAGCTGTCATGCGTGGAGATGTGCCGGGCGTGGTCAAGGCCAGCTGGTAATTGTTGTACAAGCGGGCTGGCAATCGCCAACCTGTAATTGAGGAGAAGTATTGAAATGAGCATGCAAGATACTGTCGCCGACATGCTGACTCGCATTCGCAATGCGCAGCAGGCGAACAAGTCTGCGGTGTCCATGCCTGCCTCCAAGCTGAAACTGGCGATTGCCAAGTTGCTGCTTGACGAGGGTTATATCGCTACCGCTGAAGTGGAAGGCGACAAGAAGGCACAGCTGAACATCGGTCTCAAGTACTACGAAGGCAAGCCCGTGATCGAAGAGATCAAGCGTGTAAGCCGTCCTGGTCTGCGTATTTACAAGGGCGCGACCGAGCTGCCCAAGGTCAAGCAAGGCCTCGGCATTCTGATCGTCTCCACCAACAAGGGCATCATGACCGATCGCGCCGCACGTGCTGCTGGCCTGGGCGGTGAAGTGATCGCTCTCGTGTCGTAAGGAGTTCGAAGATGTCTCGTGTAGCCAAGGCTCCGGTCAACCTGCCCAAGGGCGTGGAAGTGACCATCAATGGCCAGGATGTGCAGGTGAAGGGTGCCAAGGGCGCTCTGTCCACCACGCTGCATGCCCTGGTTGAAGTGAAGAATGAAAATGGCGTGCTGCAGCTGACTCCGCGTGAAGCCACCCAGGCTGGCTGGATGCAGACCGGTACGGCGCGTGCGCTGGTGAACAATCTTGTGATCGGCGTGTCGGCCGGCTTCGAGCGCAAGCTGCAGCTGATCGGTGTGGGTTACAAGGCTGCTGCCAAGGGCAAGGTGCTGAATCTGGCGCTGGGTTACTCCCACCCCATCGATTTTGCACTGCCGGAAGGCGTGACGGCTGAAACGCCGACGCCGACGGAAATCATCCTGAAGTCCAGCGACAAGCAGCTGTTGGGCCAGGTGGCCGCCAAGGTCCGCGGTTATCGTCCGCCGGAACCGTACAAGGGCAAGGGTGTTCGTTACGCAGATGAAAATGTCCTGCGTAAAGAAGCCAAGAAGAAATAAGGGTTGATGTCATGTCGAGCGAAAAGAAAGTAGCCCGCCTGCGCCGTGCGCGCAGCACGCGTCTCAAGATCCGTGAGCTGGGTGCGGTTCGTCTGTGCGTCAACCGTACGCCGCGTCATATTTACGCCCAGGTGATTTCCGCCGATGGCGCCACTGTGCTGGCTCAGGCCTCCACACTGGATGAAGCTCTGCGCACTGGCGCCACCGGCAATGCCGATGCCGCCGCCAAGGTGGGTGCTCTGGTTGCCGAGCGCGCCAAGGCAGCCGGTGTGAGCAAGGTCGCCTTCGACCGCTCCGGTTTCCAGTACCACGGCCGCATCAAGGCCCTTGCCGATGCCGCGCGTGAAGCCGGTCTGGAGTTCTAAGTCATGGCAAAGATCGAACAAAACCAGCAGGCCGAAGGCTTTGTTGAAAAACTGGTTCAGGTGAATCGCGTTGCCAAGGTTGTGAAGGGTGGTCGTATTTTCTCCTTCACCGCACTGACCGTGGTTGGTGATGGCAAGGGTCGCGTCGGCTTCGGTCGTGGCAAGGCCCGTGAAGTGCCGGCTGCTATCCAGAAGGCTCTGGAAGCTGCGCGTCGCAACATGATTCAGGTGGAACTGAACGGCACTACCCTGCAGCACCCGCTGACCGGTCAGCATGGCGCCTCGCGTGTTTACATGCAGCCTGCTTCGGAAGGTACCGGCGTTATCGCTGGTGGCGCCATGCGCGCCGTGCTGGAAGTGGCCGGCGTGCACAACGTGCTCGCCAAGTGCTACGGCTCCACCAACGCCAACAACGTGGTGCATGCCACGTTCAACGGTCTTGCCAAGATGACGTCGGCCGAGCAGGTCGCCGCCAAGCGTGGCAAGACGGTTGAAGAGATTCTGGGGTAAGCCATGTCCGCCAAGACCATCAAAGTTACGCAGGTGCGCTCCGGCGCACACAAGCTGAAGAACCACAAGCTCTGCCTCAAGGGTCTGGGCCTGCGTCGTATCGGTCACACTGTTGAGGTGATCGACACGCCGTCCAACCGCGGCATGATCAACAAGGTTTATTACCTCGTTAAAGTGGAAGGTTAAGCGCCATGAAACTGAATGAGCTGAGCCCCGCCGAGGGTTCGAAGAAAGAAGCACGCCGTCCGGGCCGTGGTATCGGTTCCGGCCTCGGCAAGACCGGTGGTGGTGGCGTCAAGGGCCAGACCTCTCGTGGCAAGGGCAAGGTTCGCCCCGGCTTTGAAGGCGGCCAGATTCCTCTATATCGTCGTCTGCCCAAGTTCGGTTTTACCAACCTCGCCAGCCTCAAGGTTGCCGAAGTGCGTCTGTCCGAAATCGCCTATGTGGATGGCGACGTGGTTTCCCTGGAAACCCTGAAGGCCGCCAACGTGGTGCGCAAGGACAAGACCTCGGTTCGCATCATCCTCTCGGGTGAAGTGAGCCGTGCCCTGACCATCAAGGGC
>JASLCO010000180.1 GCA_030146505.1 Moraxellaceae bacterium | reverse complement strand
GGAGGAAAAGATGGACCCGTGGCTGGGTGCCATCAGCGACAATATCGAGGCCCTGCACCTGAACGATGCCAGCCCCTCGGGCTCCATCGAATACGTGAAGGAAAAGGCCAATATCCAGTTCAAGGCGCTGAACTATATCCGTGGTCGCAGCTTCCAGCGTTCGCTGATCCTCATCGACGAGTGCCAGAACCTCACGCCGCACCAGATGAAGGCGATCATCACGCGTGCCGGCGATGGCTCGAAGGTGGTTTGCCTCGGCAATCTGGCGCAAATTGATACGCCTTATCTTTCACCCACCAGCTCCGGCCTCACTTATATGAGTGAGCGTTTCAAGGGCTTCAAGCACGGTGGTCATCTGCAACTGCACGGTGTACCGCGCTCCGTGCTGGCGGAGTATGCCGAGTCCAATCTCTGAGTACGGGTGTCGCGGGAAAAAGCCGGCAGATGCCGGCTTTTTCATTGGGGAACTTGTGCATGGTGCCGCGGTCGTCTTGAGACAGCGCCGGGCCCTCTGCTAGCGTCGGCCCCTAAGAGATTCCGGAGTGATGTAATGACGCCAGCACAGCGGGCTTTTGTGGAAAAGCGCCTTCGCCAGATTCGTTACTGGCCCTTCATGGCGGTTGCGCTGGTACTTCTGCTGCTGGCCTGCTACGGCTTTCTCTTTTTCCGCTACCCCGTCTATGTCAGCCCCGATGCCCTGATGCTGGCTTTCAAAAAGCCGCAGCCGGATTTGCAGCAGCTGGCGCTGTTGGCTGTCATGGGCAATCTCGCCTTTATCTGCCTGGGTCTGCTCATCCTGCTGGTCATCGTGGTGGTGTCGCTGGCGCTGTGGAATGAAAAGAGGCTGATCGCGCTGCTGCCGGCCGAGCCCGTTTTCAAGGATCACTTTTCGGCCGTGGCGCGCGACTATGCGAATTTCCGGCCGCGTTATCCTGCCTCGCTCTATGCCGAACTGGCGGTACTGGCGCCGGGCCACGAACGGGCCTGGGACTGCGCCACGGGCAATGGCCAGGCAGCCGGTGGCCTGGCCACACATTTCCGCGAGGTCCATGCCAGTGATGCGAGCGCGGAGCAGATTGCGGCCGCCAGCGGGCCTGCGAATGTGCATTTTGTCGTGGCGCCTGCCGAGGCCAGCGGCCTGCCCGATGGTTCTGTCGACCTCATTCTCGTGGCACAAGCGGCGCACTGGTTCGATCTGCCTGCTTTCTATGCCGAGGCCGAACGCGTACTGCGTCCCGGCGGTGTACTGGCCTTGCTGACCTATAGCGGCCTGCGCATCAACGAAATCCTGGACCCCGTGCTGCGCGAGTTTTACCAGGTGACGGTGGGGCCGTATTGGCCGCCGGAACGCCATCATCCTGAAACCGGCTATCGCGAGTTGCCCTTTCCCTGGCGGGAGATCGCCTTCCCGGCACAGACCATGACGGCGGGCTGGACGCTGGACCAGCTCATGGGCTATCTCGGCACCTGGTCGGCGGTGAAGGCGTATCGCGAGCAGCGTGGCGAAGACCCTTTGCCGGCCCTGCGCGCCGCCCTGCTGCCGCTGTGGCCGGAGGCGGGAGCGGCCGTGCTGGCGGTGAGCTGGCCGCTGCCCTTGCGCATTGGCCGCCGGCCCTGAAACAACTGTCACCCGTCGTGTCTTGATTGGCCCCAGCGAAGCCTTTACCCTTCGCGCTGTCAGTGCCAGGGCGTCCCTGCTTTAGCATCACGCAGCAACCTGACGCAGGTCGGAGAGCCTCTCGAAACCGTCACAGATTCCGGTTATACCGTGGTGGTTTCCAGGGGCTCTTTTCATTCTTTCATCTGTTTTTGAATGGGTGGTGCCATGCGCCTTGCTGACTACTGTACCGACGCCGAGTGGAAGAAGATCCGCGACGTCGCCGATACCAAGGAAACGCCTTTCCTGGTGGTCGACCTTGAAATCATCAAGCAAAAATTCGAAGAGCTGACCGGTTGCTTCCCCATGGCCAAGGTGCACTATGCCCTCAAGGCCAATCCGGGCGTGCCCGTGGTCGAGCTGCTGCGTGATATCGGCTCCAATTTCGATATCGCCTCTATTTTCGAGCTTAACCGGGTGCTCGATGCCGGCGTGGAGCCGGACCGTATTTCCTACGGCAACACCATCAAGAAAGCTGCGCATATCAAGTACGCCTACGACAAGGGCATACGCCTCTACGCCACTGACTCCAAGGCTGACCTGCAGTCCATTGCCGACAATGCTCCCGGCTCCAAGGTTTTCGTGCGCATCCTCGTGGAAGGGGGCGAAACTGCCGAGTGGCCGCTGTCACGCAAATTCGGCTGCCATCCGGACATGGCGATCGACCTGCTGGTGATGGCCAAGCAGCTCGGCCTTGTGCCTTACGGCATTTCCTTCCATGTCGGTTCGCAGCAGAAGGACATTGCCGTCTGGGATGCCGCCCTGTCGAAAGTGAAATACATGTTCGACTGGATGAAGCTGGAAGAAGACATTGATCTCAAGATGATCAATATGGGCGGCGGCTTTCCGGCCAACTACATCTCGGAAGTGAACCCCATCCAGACTTACGCCGAAGAAATCCTGCGTTATCTGCGTGATGACTACGGCGATGACCTGCCGGAAATCATCCTTGAGCCGGGCCGTTCGCTGGTGGGTGAGTCCGGTGTGCTGGTGTCGGAAGTGGTGCTGATCTCGCGCAAGTCGCGTACCGACCTCAACCGCTGGGTGTATCTGGATGTCGGTCTCTTCCAGGGACTGATGGAAACCATGGGCGAGTCCATCAAATATCCGATCTACATGGAAAAGCTGGAAGGCAATCCGCAGACCGGCACCGTGGTGCTGGCCGGCCCCACCTGCGATTCCACCGACATCATGTACGAGCAGGTGGGTTACCAGCTGCCGCTCAACCTTGCTGTTGGCGATCGTCTGTACTGGATGACCACGGGCGCCTACACCAACTCCTACAGCTCGGTGGAGTTCAACGGCTTCCCGCCGCTGAAGACCTATTACGTGAAGTGATTTTCACCAGCAATAAAAAAAGCCGGCTGTTGCCGGCTTTTTTTATTGCTGGTTATTACTGCGACTGCTGCCAGGTTTCCTGCGGCGCATGTTGCTGCGCCTGCGCGGCCTTGGCTCGTTTCACGTAGTCCTGATAGGCCGGGATGGCGATGGCAGCCATGATGCCTATCATGGCAACGAAGGGTATCAGCAGGCCCAGTATCACCACGCCGCTGCTGTTTTTTGCAGGTGCCGGTCCGTAGCGGTTGCTGCCCTGCGTGCCGGGCGCAAACGTCAGATACAGGCCCAGGAAGACATTGAGCAGCGGTACCAGCATGAGCAGGGACCACCAGCCGCTTTTGTCCAGGTCGTTGAAGCGCCGCTTCATCATGATGAGGGAAAGGGCCAGCATCGGAACATAGGCCAGCATGATCAGTGTGCCCATGCTGCTGGCTGCTGCATTGTTCCCGCTTGCACCTGCCAATGCTCCGGCCAGGCCGCCCGCAATCATCATGAACAGCATGCTGAGCCCCATGCCATAGGCAAGGTAGCGCAGGCGGCCGATGCGCCCGTGGATGGCAAAGACACGCGGCTCGTAGGTCTCGTTGTCATGGTGGTCAATGACCGTGGCTTGTGGTGAGGCATAGGGGTTGTTCATGCAGGGCTCCTTGTCAGGTGACATAAAAAAAGGGATTACATTCTTGCCCCGTGGCTGTCCTGCATTCCGGCGCGGGGCTGGCCCGGAAGGCTTCAGTCCTGTGGCTGGAAAAGTTGCTGGGTCCAGGCCTTTGCCGCGGCGACGGGAACGGAAAAAGGCCACTTGATGAGTCCCCAAACGCGCGAAGAATCTAGCAGCCGCGGCCCTGCCTGTGCAGCAGGGCCGGCGCACT
>JASLCO010000085.1 GCA_030146505.1 Moraxellaceae bacterium | reverse complement strand
GTGCCCATGCACCTCATCAAGGAAAACATGGACAAGCAGCTGGCCTGCTGTGATGAAGCGCCTTTTTATACGCTGGGTCCGCTCACGACCGACATCGCGCCGGGCTACGACCACATCACCTCCGGCATAGGCGCTGCCATGATCGGCTGGTTCGGTTGCGCCATGCTCTGCTATGTCACGCCGAAAGAGCATCTGGGCCTGCCCAACAAGAAGGATGTGAAAGACGGCATCATCACCTACCAGATTGCCGCGCATGCCGCCGACCTGGCCAAGGGGCATCCCGGTGCGCAAATCCGTGATAACGCACTTTCCAAAGCCCGCTTCGAGTTCCGCTGGGACGACCAGTTCAATCTGGCGCTGGACCCGGACACCGCGCGCGAATACCACGATGAAACCCTGCCCAAGGAAGCGCACAAGCTGGCGCATTTCTGTTCGATGTGCGGGCCGAAATTCTGCTCCATGAAAATCACGCAGGAAGTCCGCGATTACGCGGCGCAGAAAGGCGTGGAAGAAAAGGCCGCCGTGGATGCCGGCATGCAGGAGCAGGCCGTGCGTTTCCGCGAGGGTGGCGCGCAGGTCTACAGCGAAATATGAGCGCCGGCCGTGTCGTGCTGATACTGGTGGTGCTGGGCGCCCTCTATGTCTGGCAGAACCAGCACGAACTCCGTTATTGGTGGAATATGCAAAGTGGTACGGCGCAAGTGTCGTCTGCCATCACGGTGTATTCCGCACGCGGCTGCGACCCTTGCGAGCAGGCGCTTGCCCTGTTGCAGGGAACGGGCCGGCCGGTACAGGTGCGCCATATCGACGAGGATGACATTGCACGGGCTGAATTTGCCGATGCCGGTGGCGGCGCCATGCCGCTGATCGTGGATGGCACGCGCCAGATGCGCGGCTTCAATCCGGAGTTGCTGTCCGGCTGGTACCTGGAGCGGGAACGCACGGCGGCGCGCCTGGACCGGGCCGGTGTCTACCGTGCAGGAGACGCCCGCCTGCCCGTGCTGTTTGGCACGAGCTGGTGCCCTTATTGCGCGCAGGCGCGAAAATATTTCGAGGCGCATGGCATCGCCTTTCGTGATCTCGATATCGAGCACGATGCCGAGGCCAGGCGGCAATACAATGCCCTGGGTTTGTCCGGCATTCCGGTCATGGTTTACGAAGACATGATCTGGAGCGGTTTCAGCGCGCAGGGCATGGATGAAAAACGCAAATGGGTGGGCAATGGCCGCGGGTGATTTCAGCAAGACCGATGTGCAGGTGGAGCGGCGCGAGACGCTGTTCCGGGGCTTTTACCGCATGGACAAGCTCTGGCTGCGCCATCGCCAGTTTGCCGGCGGCACGGGCCCGGTCATCAGCCGCGAGATGTTTGTGCGTCCGCCGGCGGTGGGTGTGCTGATTTACGATGCGCATGCCGACGAAGTCCTGCTGATCGAGCAGTTCCGCGTGGGCGCGCTGGAAAATGCCCATCCCTGGCAGATGGAAATCGTGGCGGGCCTGATCGAGCCCGGCGAGGCCATGGAGGCCGTGGCCCGGCGCGAAGCGCTGGAAGAGGCGGGCGTCACGCTGGGTGCCATGGAAAAGGTCATGGATTTCCTGCCCAGTCCGGGCGGCTCCGACGAGCACTTCACGCTGTATGTGGCGGCGGCGGACTTGTCGGCAGCCGGGGGCATCCATGGCCTGCCCGAAGAGGGCGAGGACATCCGCGTCAACGTGATGAGCGTGAACCAGGCCCTGGCCCAGATGGCCAATGGCCGCATCAACAATGCGCCCTGCATCATCGCCCTGCAGTGGCTGGCCCTCAACCGCGCGCGCCTGCAGGCGCGCTGGAAGAAGTGATGAACCTGCGCAGCCAGGCCCGTCCCCTGCGTTACACCGTGGACCTGCAGCATCTGCAGACGGTGTGTGCGCTGAATTACGGGCGTCTGCGCCGCCTGCTGCCGGGGCCGGTGCAGGATGAATACCGCTTCCACTGGGAGCAGCCGGGGCCTACGCCTGCCACCATGGAGATCACGGTGCTGGAACGTTCGGCCTATACCGACACGCTGCTGCTGCGCCAGACCGTGCTGGCCGGCGACGACCGCCTGCCCTGGTATCCGCGCCTGGACATGGAAGTGCGCATCTACCACGACGCGGAGCTGGCCGAGGTCCTGCGCTTCCAGGCCGCGCGCCGCATCCCGGCCCGCAACCGCTATCCCAACCCGGCCATGCATGCCCGGGATGAAAAGACCCAGGTCAACGAGTTCCTGGCCGAGTGCCTGGACCACTGCCTGCGCGAGGGTTATGCCGACTGGCAACTGCCCGTCGGCCTGCGGGGCTCTGCCAGCTCCGCGGTGTGACCGGATTCTGGAAAAAAATGCGGCACTTGCGTTACATTCGGCGCGAATGAACGACACGTTCTATGGATGGTACCTTGACGCAGACCGACCAGAGACCACAGCGAGTGGTCCAGATTTCCGACTGCCACCTTTTCGCCAGTACGGATGGCCGGCTCCTGGGGCTCAATACGGAAGACAGCCTTAAGCTCGTTCTCGACCGCATTGCCCGGGAGCATTCCCATATCGACGTGATCCTGGCCACCGGGGATTTGTCCCAGGATGGCTCGGTCGCCGCCTATGCCCGTTTCCAGAAACACCTCGAGCGCTTTGCCGCGCCCAGCTACTGGCTGCAGGGCAACCATGACCTGACCCAGCCCATGGTGAACACGCTGGGCGGGCGCAGCCACCTGAGCCCCTGCCTCATCGAGCAGGGCGACTGGCGCATCATCATGCTCAACTCCAGCGTCGAGCATGAGGTGCCGGGCTGTTTCCAGCCTTCCGAACTGGCCTTCCTGCAGGAGGCCCTGGAAAAGAGCCGTGGCCATCACACCATGGTTTGCCTGCACCACCATCCGCTGCCCATGGGCTGTGCCTGGCTGGATACGCAGGTGGTGAAGAATGCCGGTGATTTCTGGGCGGTGATGGACGGCTTCAGCCATGTACGCGCCGTCATCTGGGGGCATGTACACCAGGAATCGGACCAGCAGCGCAAGGGCGTGCGCCTCCTTTCCGTACCGTCCACCTGCGTGCAGTTCAAGCCGCACAGCCAGGACTTTGCCGTGGACGAAGTGGCCCCCGGCTATCGCTGGCTGGACCTGCATGCCGACGGACGCATAGACACGCAGGTCTCGCGCGTCGAAGGCGTCAAGTTCAAGGTGGACATGTCGGTCAAAGGCTACTGATTCCTTCCGGCCACCGGCACACAAGAAATGCGCGCAAGCGCATTTTTTGTTTCAGCAGAGACAGTTCTCATGCCGCACATCCTCTACATCCATGGTTTCCTGAGTTCGCCGCAATCGGCCAAGGCCCAACAGATGCAGGCTTTTGTCCGCGGGCGCCCGGATTTGCGGCTGACGGTGCCGGCCCTGCCCACGGACCCGGCGGCAGCCCTGGCCATCCTGGAGCAGTGCGTGGCGGCTTCTCCTGAAATACCTGTACTTATAGGCAGCTCTTTGGGCGGTTTTTATGCGAATATCCTCGCCGCCCGCCACGGCCTGCGCGCCGTGCTCGTCAATCCGGCCGTGCATCCCCACCAACTGCTGTCGGCCTATGTGGGCGAGCAGCGCAACTCCCTCACGGGTGTGGCCGGCCAGCACACGGGCGTGGCCAGCCAGGTGAAGCCTGAACACTTCCGTTTGCTGGAGTTGCTGGAAGTGGCGCCGCCGCACCCTGAAAAGCTCTGGGTGCTGCTGGAAACCGGTGACGAAACCCTGGATTACCGCCAGGCCGAACAGTTTTATGCGGCCTGCCGGTTGGACGTAACACGCGGTGGCTCGCATGCCTATGAAGGCTTTGCGGACAAGCTGCCGGCGATTGTGGAATTTCTGAGTCAGTAAAAAGCATGGCGAACAATTACACCGCAGAAGCCATCGAGGTGCTGTCCGGGCTGGACCCGGTGAAAAAGCGCCCCGGCATGTACACCGACACCCAGCGCCCCAACCATCTGGCGCAGGAAGTCATCGACAACTCCGTGGACGAAGCCCTGGGAGGTTTTGCCAGCCGCATCGAGGTGGTGCTGTACAAGGACGGCTCGCTCTCCGTCACCGACGATGGCCGCGGCATGCCCGTGGACATCCACCCCGAGCATAAGGTGTCCGGCGTGGAACTCATCCTCACGCGCCTGCATGCCGGCGGCAAATTCTCCAACAAGAATTACCAGTTCTCCGGCGGCCTGCACGGCGTTGGCGTGTCCGTGGTGAATGCGTTGTCCCGGCACCTCATCGTGACGGTGAAGCGCGACGGCAATGTCTACCAGCAGGAATTCCGTGACGGCAATGCCGCCACCGCGCTCAAGACCATCGACACGGCTCCCAGGAAGCAGACCGGTACCACGGTGCGTTTCTGGGCGGACGAGAAATATTTCGACAGCCCGAAATTTTCCGTGTCGCGCCTCAAGCATGTGCTCAAGGCCAAGGCCGTGCTCTGCCCGCGCCTGACCATCGCCTTCACGGATGAAAATACCGGCGAGAGTGAGAATTGGTATTACGAAGACGGCCTCACCGACTATCTCAGGGAATCCACGCGCGACTATGTCACGTTGCCCGAAGAGCCCTTCGTGGGTGTGCTTTCCGCGCAGAAGGAAGCGGTGGACTGGGCCGTGCAATGGATGCCGGAAGGTGGCGAGCTCATACAGGAGTCCTACGTCAACCTGATTCCCACCGCGCAGGGCGGCACCCATGTGAACGGCCTGCGTACCGGCCTGCTGGAGGCGCTGCGCGAATTCTGCGAATTCCGCAATCTGTTGCCACGCGGCGTGAAGCTATCGCCCGAAGATGTCTGGGAGCGCTGCGCCTTCGTGCTTTCGCTCAAGATGCAGGACCCGCAGTTTGCCGGCCAGACCAAGGAACGCCTTTCCTCGCGTGAATCCGCCAGCTTTGTTTCCGGTGTGGTGAAGGATGCTTTCTCGCTTTATCTCAACCAGCACACCGATGTGGCCGAGCAGTTGGCCGAGCTTGCCATCAGCAATGCGCAAAAGCGCCTGCGCCAGAGCAAGCAGGTCGCCCGCAAGAAAATCACCTCGGGACCGGCGCTGCCCGGCAAGCTCGCGGACTGTTCGCTGTCCGACATCACCCGTTCCGAGCTTTTCCTGGTGGAAGGGGATTCCGCCGGTGGTTCCGCCAAGCAGGCGCGTGATCGCGAATTCCAGGCCGTGATGCCCTTGCGCGGAAAAATCCTCAATACCTGGGAAGTGGATTCCGGTGAGATCCTCGCCTCGCAGGAAGTGCACGACATTGCCGTGGCCATCGGCGTGGATCCGGCTTCCGACAATCTCGAAGGCCTGCGCTACGGAAAAATCTGCATCCTCGCCGACGCCGACTCCGATGGCCTGCATATCGCCACGCTGCTTTGCGCACTCTTCGTGAAGCATTTCCGGCCGCTGGTGGAGCGCGGCCACATCTTTGTTGCCATGCCACCGCTTTACCGCATCGATCTCGGCAAGGAGGTTTTCTATGCCCTGGATGAAGACGAGAAGCGCGGCATCCTTGATCGCCTGGAAGCGGAAAAGAAGCGCGGCAAGCCCAATGTGCAGCGCTTCAAGGGGCTGGGTGAAATGAACCCCCTGCAACTGCGCGAAACCACCATGGCACCCGACACCCGCCGTCTCGTGAAACTGGTGCTGGACGATGCCGATACCACGAATGAAATGATGGACATGCTGCTCGGCAAGAAACGCGCAAGCGACCGCAAGAGCTGGCTGGAAGCCAAGGGCAACCTGGCCGAGGTTGACGTTTAAGTATTTCCCCCTCTCCCCACAAGTGGGGAGAGGGGATGAAAAAGAATTGGTGAAGAAATGACGGACTCAATGAACCTGGATTTCGACGAAAGCGAGCGCCGTCCGCTGGCCGCTTTCACCGAGCAGGCTTATCTCAATTACTCAATGTACGTGATCATGGATCGTGCGCTGCCGCATATCGGCGATGGCTTGAAGCCGGTGCAGCGCCGCATCGTCTATGCCATGAGCGAGCTTGGGCTCAAGAACTCGGCGAAATACAAAAAATCGGCGCGTACCGTCGGTGACGTACTCGGCAAATATCATCCGCACGGTGATTCCGCCTGTTACGAAGCCATGGTGCTGATGGCGCAGCCTTTCAGCTACCGCTACCCGCTGGTGGATGGCCAGGGCAACTGGGGTTCGCCCGATGATCCCAAGTCTTTTGCGGCCATGCGCTACACCGAGTCGCGGCTTTCGCCTTATGCCGAGGTGCTGCTTGCCGAACTGGAGCAGGGCACGGTGGACTGGCAGCCCAATTTTGACGGCACGATGGAAGAGCCCAAGGTATTGCCTGCACGCTTGCCCAACCTCTTGCTGAACGGCACCACCGGTATTGCGGTCGGCATGGCCACCGATGTGCCGCCGCACAATCTGAGGGAGATTACCCGCGCCTGTATCGCCCTGTTGCAGGACCCCGGCATTTCCCTGGATGAGCTGTGTGAAATCGTACCCGGTCCGGATTTCCCGACACGCGCGGAACTGATCACACCGCGCCATGAACTCGTCAATATGTACGCTACCGGGCGTGGCAGCCTGCGCATGCGTGCTGTTTATGAAATGGAAGAGGGCGACATCGTGGTGACGGCGCTGCCGCACCAGGTGTCCGGCGCCAAGATACTGGCGCAGATTGCCGAGCAGATGCAGGCCAAGAAGCTGCCGCTGGTGGCTGACCTGCGCGATGAATCCGATCATGAAAATCCCACGCGCCTGGTCATCGTGCCGCGCTCCAACCGGGTCGACGCCGAACAGCTGATGAACCACCTGTTTGCCACCACCGACCTGGAAACCACCTATCGCGTGAACATGAACGTGATCGGCCTGGATGGTCGTCCGCAGGTCAAGGGCCTGATGGATTTCCTTACCGAGTGGCTGGAATTCCGCCTGCTCACGGTGCGTCGTCGCCTGCAGCACCGGCTCGACAAGGTCATCGACAGGATGCACATCCTGGACGGCCTCCTGATCGCCTTCCTCAATATCGACGAAGTCATCCGCATCATCCGCGAGGAAGACAAACCCAAGCCCGTGCTCATGGAGCGCTTCGGCATTTCCGATGTGCAGGCCGAAGCCATCCTCGAGCTCAAGTTGCGCCACCTCGCCCGGCTCGAGGAAATGAAAATCCGCGGGGAGCAGGATGAGCTGGCGGCCGAGCGCAAGGGCCTGGAAAAGACCCTGGGCTCGCATACGGAAATGAAGAAACTGCTGGTGAAGGAATTCACCGAAGACATGGAAAAATACGGCGACGAGCGCCGGTCACCCATTGTCTCGCGCAAGGAGGCACAGGCGCTGTCCGAAACCGAGCTCACGCCCAGCGAGCCGGTAACGGTCGTGCTGTCAGAAAAAGGCTGGGTGCGCCAGGCCCGTGGCCATGAAGTGGATGCGGCGGCGCTTTCCTACAAGGCAGGCGACAGTTTCTTTGCCGCTGCCTGCGGACGCAGCAACCAGTTTGCGCATTTCCTGGATTCCACCGGCCGCAGTTATTCCCTGCTGGCGAGCGGCTTGCCATCGGCGCGTGGTCAGGGCGAACCGCTGACGGGCAAGTTGAATCCGCCACCGGGCGCGACGTTCCGCGGCCTGCTCATGGGCGAAAACCACCAGGCGGTGATACTGGCGAGCAGCGCCGGCTACGGCTTCGTGGCGACGCTGGGCGATCTTGAAGCCGGCAACAAGAACGGCAAGGCCATCCTCAATGTGCCCGAGGGGGCCAGTGTGCTGGCGCCTGCGCCGGTCAGACTGCTGGAGGCCGACATGCTGGCCGTGCTCAGCACCGAGGGCCGCCTGCTGGTCTTCCCGGTGAAAGACCTGCCGCAACTGGCCAAGGGCAAGGGCAACAAGCTCATGAACATTGCCGCCGATGAAAATGAAACCGTGCTGGCGGTGCTGGCCCTGTCGGAAGGGCAGAAGCTCACGGTGCAGGCCGGCAGTCGCCATATCACCCTGAAAGGGACCGACTTTGATGTCTATCGTGGTGAGCGAGGCCGTCGTGGTGCCAAGCTGCCGCGCGGTTTCCAGAAAGTGGATGGCATGCGCATCGGTGAATGAGGAAAAGGGAAGCAGAAAAAAGCCGGCAGTCGCCGGCTTTTTTCTGGATTTATATACATGACTCCCTTGCTCTCTTGAGTCGTCGTTCCGGCGCAGGCCGGAACCCGGATGCGGTGAAGAAAATTACCGTCGTATGGATTCCGGCCTTCGCCGGGATGACAGGAACACTCAAAAGAGAGTCATGTATATAAACACTCCTTTTTTCGGAACATCTAACAAAGTACCCACCGTTGAGACATCGTTACTTCCTTGATAAGAGGGACAAAAGCCTGAAGGGCGCGCCTGTAATAAGTCCCCTTGGGGGATTGAACAGCCCTAGACTGGCCCCGAAGGGGGAGCGCAGCGAATAATCTCCCTGTTTAAAGTCCTGCCAAACATCCTGACAGTCCCGCTTATCAAGGGAATGACATCGGCTCGAAAACAAGAATGGGAGCTTAAGGAGATAAATCCCGTCTGGGCTGATGCTCAGGTGGTTTCAGCCGGGCCCAGTATCTGTTGGCTCTGGTTGTTGATGAGTTGCTGGTATTCCGGCGAGAAGCTTTCCACCAGCGCGACCTGCAGCGTTTCCTGCTGGCCGGTGTCCAGGCGGTAGCTGGCGCTGAAGCGGCAGTGTGCACCCAGCGGGCTGCTGGTGGTGCCGGAGAGGATGCGTCCGGCGGGTGCCATCTGCGCCAGCATGGCAACCACACCGGCATCGTCCGGGTCGTGCAGCACGCCCACCTTGGCGCCGAGGCAAAGACGGCCGTACTGGCGGCGTTCTTCCTGCGAGTCGGCAATGAGTTGCAGGAAGAGGCGGCCGGCGGCGAGCGCATGAAACTCACGTTCCTGCGCATTCTCCTGCGCAAAGCGCACGAGCACGCCGGTGGTGCCGAAGGGTGCGCTGACCTCGCCGCCATAGAGGCGGGCGGCGCGATCCACGAACTGGTCCAGCAACGACAGCAGTTCATCCGCCATGCCGGCATTGACGCGTGTCAGCAGGCCATTGGGATCGTCCAGGGCAATATGCAGCAGGCTGGCCGCCGGCGAGGCGGATGGCGTGACAGGTGTGGCGGTCACTGCTGCGGGTGTTTCCGGGAGACGGCCTGTGCCGGCCGGTGTGGCGCCACGGGTGGTGGCAGGCTGTGTTTGTTTGCGCAGGAAGAGTCCGGCCAGAAAAATCATGCCGTGCAACAGGGCAGACAGCAGGATGTTGCCCATGCCGTGGCGCAGGATGTCGGCGCGTGACAGCGTGTCCAGGCGCAGTTCCACTTCGCCCAGGGCCTGCTGTTGCAGACGGATGGGGGCGGTGAAAAGACGGCCCTCATTGCCGGTGGCGCCGGTTTCCGCCATCAGCTCATGCTGGCTGTTGAAAAGGCGCACGCTGTTGATGCCGGCGCGGTCTTCGTAATGGCTGGCCAGTACGCTCAGGCTGACCATGTCGCGCGACAGCGCCAGCGGCGCAGCGGCGTCGGCCAGTTGTTGCACCAGCAGGCTGCCTTCCTGGCCCTGGCTGTTCCAGAGTGCCGTGTCGGTCGTGTTGACGGTGAGGGCGACATGCGCCAGAAAGCTTGCGGCCAGCAGTGCTGTCCAACGTCCTGTACCCTTGCCTGCCATCGTTGCTGTGCTCCGCGAAAAGTGCGCCGATTATAGCGATCAGCCGGCTGCCGGCCTATGTGTGGCTTGCGTTACAATTGCGCAAAATTCCGGACGCTTTTCCAGCATGCACGAAATCATCCTCATCACGGTGGCCGGGCCTGATCGGCCCGGTATCAGCGCCCGCCTGACCCGAATCCTGGCGGACCATGCCGTCAATATCCTGGACATCAGCCAGGCCGTCATCCATGACCACCTTTCCCTGGGCATGCTGATAGAAACGCCCTCTGAACAGGAATCGGCACTGCTCATGAAGGCCGTGCTGTTTGCGGCGCACGACATCGGACTGACGGCACGCTTCACGCCCATCACGGCCGAAAGCTACCAGCACTGGGTGGCGGGACAGGGGCGGCCGCGCTACATCGTCACGCTGCTGGCGCGCAAGGTGACGGCGGGGCATATCGCGGCGGTGTCGGCACTGGTGGCGGACAACGGCCTCAATATCGACGGCCTGCAGCGCCTGTCCGGCCGCGTACCCCTGGGCAACGAAGCGGAGCTGGCGGCGCGCAAGGCCTGCGTGGAGTTTTCCGTGCGTGGCGAGCCGCGCGACATCCAGGGCATGCGGGCCGAGTTCCTGCGCCTGGCCAATGAACAGAATGTCGATATCGCCTTCCAGAAAGACAACGCCTATCGTCGCAACCGCCGCGTGGTCTGCTTCGACATGGATTCCACGCTGATCCAGCACGAGGTCATCGACGAGCTGGCCAAGGCGGCCGGTGTCGGCGAACAGGTGGCAGCCATCACTGAGCGCGCCATGAACGGCGAGCTGGATTTCACGGCAAGCTTCAAGGCGCGCGTTGCCCTGCTCAAGGGACTGGATGAATCCGTACTGGCCGGCATTGCCGCGCACCTCACGCTCAGCGAAGGCGCCGAGCATCTGATACGCACGCTCAAGGCCCTGGGTTACAAGACTGCCATCCTGTCCGGCGGCTTTACCTATTTCGGCGAATACCTGCAGCGCAAGCTGGGCATAGACTATGTACACGCCAACGAGCTCGAAATCCGTGATGGCAAGGTGACCGGCAATGTCGTGGGCCGTGTCGTGGATGGCCAGCGCAAGGCCGAGCTCTTGCGCGAAATCGCGCAGAAGGAAGGCGTGAACCTGGAGCAGGTGATTGCCGTGGGCGATGGCGCCAATGACCTGCCCATGCTGAGCATTGCCGGCCTCGGCATTGCTTTCCGCGCCAAGCCGCTGGTGAAGCAGAATGCCAAGCAGGCCATTTCCACGTTGGGTCTGGATGGCATCCTGTATCTGCTGGGCGTGCGTGATCGCGATCTGGAGAGCGCGCGCTGAATCCGTGTATCCACTGACAGGAAGATGAAGCCATGGAACTGCTGATCGGTAATCGCAATTATTCGAGCTGGTCGCTGCGGCCCTGGCTTTTCCTGCGCATGAGCGGCATCGCCTTCGACACCCGCCGCATTCCGCTTTACACCGACGGAAGCAAGGCGGAAATCCTCCGGTATTCGCCTTCCGGCAAAGTGCCCCTGCTGATTGACGGCGATCTGCACGTCTGGGATTCGCTGGCCATCTGCGGTTATGCCATCGAGAAATTCGCGCTGGCACATGCCTGGCCCGCCGACCGTGCCGAGCGCGCCGAAGCCCGTGCGCTGGTGGCGGAAATGCACAGCGGTTTTGCCGGCCTGCGCAGCCAGCTCTCCATGAATTGCCGCCGGATACCGTCCCCGGCGCCCTACGATGCAGTGGCTGCCGATGACATACGGCGCGTGGACGAAATCTGGACGCATTGCCGCCAGCGTTTCGCCAGCCGTGGCCCCGGCCTGTTTGGTGAGTGGTCGCTGGTGGATGCCTTCTATGCGCCGGTGGTGTTGCGCTTTGACCGTTACCAGCTGCCCTGCTCGGCGCTTGCGCGTGCTTATCAGGACAATGTG
>JASLCO010000084.1 GCA_030146505.1 Moraxellaceae bacterium | reverse complement strand
GGCTCTTTCACCTTGACGCCATCAATGCGCACGGCCAGCCGCCAGGGATTGAATTCCAGCCTGGCGATACTGAGCTCCAGATGCAGTTTGTCCTGCACGAATTTCTGCGCCTGGCTGATGATGACGCCGGGCAGGGCAAACAGGCCGACCAGGGACCAGATCGTGAAAAGCACGAGGAAAACGAGGCCGTAACGGCGCCGGCGCGGCGTGAGTTCGGCAGCAACGCGGTCCTTGATGTCCGCAGGCAGCATGGATGACTCCTTGGCAGGCAAGACGCAGGCGGAGGGTGCCCGGAAAGCCGGCGATTCTAGGGGCTGTTCCGGCTTCGCGCCATGGTGCGAAGAGGGGAGTAATGCGACCCGTCCAGGGCCGGGAAGCGTTAAAGTCAGCCGTCGCCCTTTCCCGTTTTCACGGAGGCTGCCCGTGACTTTCCACCGCCTTGAAAAGCTCATCAACCTGCATGAGGGTTACCGCCAGGTCTTTCGCATCGAGGGCATTGCCCTGTTGCTGATCGTGCAGGACGGGCGTCGTTATCTCTTGCGCAATATGTGTCCGCACAAGGGCTTCCCCCTGCACAACGGCAGTCTGCATGGCAGCCGCTTGCGCTGTGCCTTCCATGCCATGGAGTTTGATCTTGAGCGGGGCGGACGCTGTGTGCAGCACCCCATGCAGCCGGGAGTGACGATGTATCCGCTGGTTTATGAGGGGAACGAGGTGGGTGTGGAGCTTTAGAACCTGTTCACGCCCTTCTGGATTAGAGCCAGACAAGGCAAAAACGCCCGAGGAAGCGCAGTTTACGCGTGGTAAATGAGCACTCCGAGGGCGTTTTTAATGCCGTATGGCCGACAGCCAGGAGATCGTGAACAGGTTCTTGGGCGGCAACGATGATGGAGCTGCGTTTGGTTAGTAGAACCAGAGCCTAGCGGCGGGCCGGACTGAGCACGGCCAGGGTGGTGCTGGAGCCGCCATAAAGGTTGCGGTAGCGGCTCAGCACGCGCTTCACGTAGTCCTGGGTTTCGGCGAAGGGCGGAATGCCCTTGTACTTGGCGACATTGCCTTCGCCGGCATTGTAGGCGGCCAGGGCCAGTTCGATGCTCTTGTAGCGGTCGATCAGGTATTTGATGTGGCGGGTGCCGGCCTGGATGTTTTCGCGCGGATCGAAGGCATCGCGCACGCTGTACATGCCGGCGGTGGCCGGCATGAGCTGCATCAGGCCCTGGGCACCGGGCCTGGACAGGGCGCGGGGATTGAAGCCGGATTCGGTATGGATGATGGCCTTGACCAGGCCGTGGTCCACATTGCTGGCCAGCGCCGCGCTCTTGATGAGGTCGTCGAAGGCATTGCGGTTCTTGCTGAAGCTCGGGCGAACCGCATATTCGTCACTGCCCCAGTTGCCGTACTTGTGGACATTGGTGTCCTTGTACCAGGTCACCTTTTCCAGCGTGGTGTATTGCCGGAAGCTTTCACCGCGGGGCTTGTTGCGCTCGTTGACCACATTCGTGAACAGCACATTGCCGTTGGCATCCCGGAATTTGTACACATTGCCTGCCATGCCCGCGGCCGGCAGGCAGGTCAGCAGCATCAGGAAGGCAAGGGCGCGCTTGGGCATGGTGACGGTGGTTTCTGGTGATGGCCGGATTTTGCCGAGAAACAGGGGGTGGGGTAAACAGCAGGTCCTGCTTCCTGATGGCGGATATTATCAATAACTTATTATGAAACAATAGCCTGCTATTTGTTCTTAAGGCTGTTCATGAATTGCTGGGCCGACGGAGGCGTCGTTCTGGCCGAGGAAGGGCGGCTGCTTGGGCTTGCGGGCATTACGAATAGGCAGGCCGGGCAGCCCTTCCTAGAATCGGGGCTCTTCACGTGGTCAAGGGCATTCATGGACGACGCACTTTATCAGGTCATCATCACCGGCCAGGTTCTCGAACCGGCTCCGCAATGGCAGGCGATCACGGCCTTTGCCAGTCTTTTCAGCATTTCCCCCGAGGAGGCCCATGCGCGTTTCCAGGCCGCACCCTGCGTGGTGCGCGGCAGGCTCAGCCTGGAGCAGGCACAGAAATACTGCCGCGTACTGCAACGGCAGGGTGTGCAGTGCGAGATGCAGCGGGAGCAGTGGCCGCCGGAGGCATCGGGCATTTATCCGCGCCATTAGGGGTTGTGCAGATGGGTTTCAGCCGCGATGGCTGCCGGGTTCAAGGGCTGTGATCGCGGCTGAAGCCGCTCCTGCGAGGGGCCGGCAAGGAGGCGCCTTTTTCAGAGACGGTGCAGGCGTACCGGCAGGCCGTCTTTCGGGCGGGCGATCGGCACCATCTGGTAGGGCATGACATAACCCGGCGCAATGTCCCAGCGATATTTCAGCAGCACCTGGTGCATGACGGATTTCACCTGCAGGTTGGCAAAATGCTGGCCCAGGCACATATGGGCGCCGCCACCGAAAGGTACCCACTGGAACATGTGCTTCCTGTTTTCTGCCCGGGCCGGTGAGAAACGCTCGGGGTCGAAGCGTTCGGGCTGGCTCCAGTATTCCGGCATGTGATGCGTGTGTATGGGATAGACACCGATGATGCTGCCCTTGCGCAGTTCATGGCCGTTGAACACGCAGTCCTTGGCCACCATGCGCGGCATGGAGGTGAGGGCAGGGTAAAGGCGCAAGGCTTCCTTCATCACCCAGTCCAGTTCTTCCAGCTTTTCCAGGTCGTCGTAATCGAGTTGTGTCTTGCCCAGCGCAAGGCTGGATTCGCGCAGGCGCTGCTGCCATTCGGGATGCCTGGCGAGGAGGTAGAAGAGGGTGGTGAGCGTGGAGGTGGTGGTGTCGT
>JASLCO010000073.1 GCA_030146505.1 Moraxellaceae bacterium | reverse complement strand
CGCACTGAGACAGCAACAAACACTCCCTCTCCCGCTAGCGGGGAGAGGGCGTGTTTGTTGCTGTCTCAGTGCGTATCCAGCACCGGAAAACTCTTTACCAGATCATCCATCGCCTTCACCTGCGCGAGAAAACCCTCAAGCTGGGAAAGACGCAAGGCACAAGGGCCATCACACTTGGCTTCTTCCGGCACCGGATGCGCCTCAAGGAAAAGACCGGCCAGCTTCTGCGACATGCCGGCCAGGGCCAGTTCCGTCACCTGGGCCCGACGGCCACCGGCGGCATTGGGCAAACCACCCGGCATCTGCAGGGAATGCGTGACATCGAAGAACACGGGATAGCCGAATTCCTTCATGATGCCGAAGCCCAGCATATCCACGACAAGATTGTTGTAGCCAAAGCTGGAGCCGCGCTCACAGAGAATGAGCTGGTCATTACCGGCTTCTTCGCACTTGGCCAGGATGTGCTTCATCTCTTTGGGGGCGAGGAACTGGGCCTTCTTGATATTGATGATGGCCTTGGTTTTCGCCATGGCGACGACAAGATCAGTCTGACGCGAAAGGAAGGCCGGCAGTTGGATGATGTCGGCCACTTCAGCGACAGCCGCCGCCTGATGTGGCTCATGCACATCGGTAATCACCGGCACGCCGAAGGTCTTTTTGATTTCCTCGAAAATCTTCAGGCCTTCGTCCAGGCCGGGTCCGCGATAGGAATGCATGGATGAACGGTTGGCCTTGTCGAACGAAGCCTTGAAGACATAGGGAATCTTCAGCTTTTCCGTCACGCGCACATATTCTTCACAAACCTTGAGGGCAAGATCACGCGACTCCAGCACATTCATGCCGCCAAAAAGCACGAAGGGCTTGTCGTTGCCGATTTCTATCTTGCCGAGCTTGATGACTTTCTGTTCCATATTTCTTTACTCACCGTCATTCCCGCGAAAGCGGGAATCTCCCGATTAAATACCTGTTCTGTCATCACGAGATGACTCGCTATGCTCGCCCTTCGGGCCAGCCTACGGCTGTTCAACGCTCCAAGGGCTTTTGTCCTGCTTTCGCGGGAATGACGTATGCCTTTTTATTCCTTGCCCGCCTGCTTCAATGCCGCCTTGATGAAGCCCGAGAACAGCGGATGGCCATCGCGTGGCGAGCTGGTGAATTCCGGATGGAACTGGCAGGCGACAAACCAGGGGTGATCGGGAATCTCGATCATTTCCACCAGGCTCTTGTCGGCGCTGCGACCGGAAATCTTCAGGCCTGCGGCTTCCAGCTGCGGCAGGTAGTTGTTGTTCACTTCATAGCGGTGACGGTGACGTTCGATGATCTCGTCCTGGCCATACAGCTCGCGGGCCTTGCTGCCCGGTTCCAGATGGCAGGCCTGGGCGCCCAGGCGCATGGTGCCGCCCAGATCAGAACCTTCGTCACGACGCTCGACCGCACCGGTTTCATTGCGCCACTCGGTGATAAGACCGATAACGGGATGTGCCGGATTCTTTTTCAACTCGGTGGAATTGGCGCCATCGAGGCCGGCCTTGTGACGGGCGTATTCAATCACCGCCACCTGCATGCCGAGGCAGATACCGAGATAGGGGATCTTCTTTTCACGGGCAAACTGCACAGCGGTGATCTTGCCTTCCGTACCGCGATCACCAAAGCCGCCGGGCACCAGAATGGCATCCACTTTTTCCAACACACCCGTGCCGTTTTCCTCTATGGATTCGGCGTCGATGTAATCAATGGCCACCTTGGTGCGATTCTGGATGCCGGCATGCAGCAGCGCTTCGTTCAGCGACTTGTAGGCATCGATCAGTTCGATGTACTTGCCCACCATGGCAATGCGCACTGCCTTTTCAGGATTCATGAGCGCATCCACCACACGCTGCCAGTCAGCCAGATCGGCAGCCGGGCGCGAGCCCAGGGCCAGGCGCTCGATGACCAGATCATCCAGACCCTGCTCGTGGAATTTGAGCGGAATCATGTAAATGCTGGGCGCATCAATCGCGAGAATGACGGCCTTTTCATCCACATTGGTGAACAGCGAAATCTTGCGACGCGAGTCTTCCGGAATTTCGTGGTCGGAACGGCAGATCAGGATGTCCGGCTGCAGGCCGATGGAGCGCAATTCCTTCACGGAGTGCTGAGTCGGCTTGGTCTTGGTTTCACCGGCGGAGGCAATATAGGGCACCAGGGTCAGGTGCATGAGCAGCGAGCCCTGATAGCCCTGCTCCACACGCATCTGGCGCACGGCTTCCATGAAAGGCTGGGACTCGATGTCACCGGCGGTGCCGCCGATTTCCACGATGGCCACGTCATAGCCACGGCCGCCGTCGCGCACGCGCTGCTTGATGGCATCGGTGATATGCGGAATCACCTGGACAGTGGCGCCCAGATAATCGCCACGGCGCTCTTTCTGGATGACGTCCAGATAGATACGGCCAGAGGTGAAGTTATTGGCCTTGGTCATACGGCCATGGCGCAGGAAGCGTTCGTAGTAGCCGAGGTCGAGATCAGTCTCGGCGCCGTCGCCCGTCACGAAGACTTCGCCATGCTGGTAGGGGCTCATGGTGCCCGGGTCGACGTTGATGTAGGGGTCCATCTTGATCATCGTGACCTTGAGGCCGCGGGCCTCGAGCAAGGCGGCCAGCGACGCGGCGGAAATCCCTTTGCCCAATGAGGAAACAACACCGCCGGTTACGAAGATGTACTTTGTCATGAAAAATCCAGACAGCTTGAGAATGCAGGGGGGTGGAGCCGGCGGCACTGGGTCTGTGGGTACTGGGACTGTGGACACAGCGCCTTGAAAACCGGTCCTAAGGACGGGCGGGAATGCTAGCACGGAGGCCCCGAAGGCGACAACGAAGACAGCCCAAGAAGACCATAAATCAATGACTTAGCGCATTACCCCTGTAAGTGCGAATTCATTCGCACAGGGCCGGCCCTGATGTGCGAATGAATTCGCACCTACAGACGGAAAGCCCGACCTTATGTCTTGGCGCTATCTGCGCGAAACAAACCGTCATTCCCGCGCAGGCGGGAATCTCGAGAACAGAGTGCCGTGTCGGATCAAGGAGATTATTCGCTGTGCTCACCCTCCGGATTACACCCTTCCGGGGCAGGCTCTTCGGGGCCAGCCTGCGGCTGTTCAATGCCCTTCGGGCGTTTGTCCCGCTTGTGCGGGAATGACGTGCAAAAAAAGCCAGGCCAAGTAAATGGGGCAAGCTTGTTAAGTAAATCCCATGAAAAAGCGAACTATATACATAACAAACTCAAGCCCCGTCATTCCCGCGAAAGCGGGAATCTCCCTGTTTAATACCCTGCCAAATATCCTGAGATTCCCGCTTTCGCGGGAATGACGCTGTCTCAAAAGTGCGTGTTTTGTCAGGTATATAGTTCCCATGAAAAAGCCCGCGTTATGCGGGCTTTTTCATGCAGCAGGGGTTCTTACAGAGTCTTCATGTATTCGATCAGGGCGAGGCGTTCCTGGTCGGTCAGCACCGAGTTGAACTCGTGACCCTGGTTGCCTTGTGAATACATATGGCTGTTGAAGATCTTGCGCTGCTCGATCTGCGTATTGGTCAGGATGGGCGGGAACAGGATGTTCCAGGTGGCCACCACATTGCCGTAGAGCTTGGACAGCAGCTGTTGCAAGAGCGGGTCCTGGTCGTCCTTGCCGGGTACGCAGTCGATGTAGGGGGTGACGCCCGGATTGAAGAAGCTCTTGTTCTGGCAGGCGATGGCGTCGTATTTCCAGCCCACTTTCTGCTTGTCGAAGGCTCGGGCGAGGTCGGTGTCGTAGCCCATGATGACGCGGCCGGTCTGGTCCCAGCGTGCCGGTGCGGAAACACGGCGCCAGATAGGCTTGCGGTCCGTGGGCTTGAGTACTTCCCAGAGGTTGGGCACAGAACCGTTGTGCATGTAGGGTGCGGTGGCCCAGATGCCGTAAAGCGGCGGGGCGAGGTAACCGAGCTCACGGTCGCCACGCAGGTCGGCACGGTTCTGCATGCCGCAATCCTGAGAGGTGCCGGCGGTTTCGGGGTAACCGAAGAAGTTGCGCGAACCGGCGACCTGCACGGCTTCATTATTGGTATCCACACGGGCCGGGTCGGTACCGATGATGCGCTTGGGCGTGATGTAGGCCGCGATGCCTTCCAGCGCCGGCGTATCCAGGTAATTGCTGTCGTTCACATAGCGCGGCGAGTAGGCGCCGTGGCAGCCGGCGCAGGAGCCGTTACCGGCCGTGGGACGCGGGATGGGGTTTTTCAGGGCCGGGGCCCACAGGTCCTTGGTGTGGAAGATCACGGCGCCCTGTTCGGCCAGCGAAGTGTTCACCGCATAGGGATAGGCGGGTGACCTGAGCACCGCCGCCCAGTCGTTCATGTCCTGCGAATGCAGGCGCATCCAGTCCTGGGCCTTGTCGGTGATGGGGCCGCCAACGGCGCCGAAGAGGCCGGCGATGGGGGTGTAGAACACCATGTCCACACGCGAGGCATCAGTGGGGAAGACGCCATCGACGAATTTCACCGGACGGTGGCCGAGGTTCCACCAGGCCGGGGTATTCATGTCGGCCGTGGAGCCGGAGGTGATGAGACCCAGCAGCGAGCCGTCCAGCTTGTATTTTTCCTGGAAGAAGAAGGCGAGGTTGATATCGCTGGCATTGTTCAGGCCGCGGGTGCGGTTGAGGTTGGCCAGCATGGCCAGCGAGGCGGGATAGCCCAGCGGCAGCATGTCGCGCAGGAAGAGGTTGTAGTCGGCCAGGCTGCTGCCGCTGCCGTTCAGGAAGCCGAGGCCGGGGCCGTCAGCCGGTGTACCGGCGGCGCCGGAATGGCAGCCATGGCAGGTGATGCCGATCTTGCCGGTCCAGCTGCCATCCGCATTGCGCAATTGCGCGAAGAAGGTGGGCAGTTTGCCGGAGCCGCCATTGGTCTTGTTGGGGTCTTCGCCCGGCAGCGGGTAGGGATTGGGCGAGTTGCTGAAGGTGGCTCCATAGCGTTCGGCCACCAGTTGGTCGAAGTTGTCCGGACGGAAGAGGAAGCCGCCCCATATCTTCCAGAGGTTGTTGAAGGAGCTGGCCGGGAAAGTGGCGATGCCGAAGCCGGCTTCCAGTGCCGTGGGGTCGGTGCCGCTGAAGAGGACGCCGGAGCCGACGGCGCCCGGCGTCATCAGCGCGGCACCACGCATCACGCCGGCACGCAATTCGCCGCAGGTCTGGTGCTGGCCGTGTTCGCCCACGGCTTCGGGGTTGGCATGGCAATCCTTCCAGTAGGCATTGAAGGCCACGGCCTTGCCGGCATTCACGCCCGGCTGCACGAGGGAGCGCGGGTCCGGGGGCAGCAGGGTGTCATCCGGCTTGTCCTTGCACCACTCGAAGACGGGCGAGCCGCCACGGCTGCTGCCGAGCAGCGGATAGCTGTTGAGCGGCGTGGAACTGCTGCCGCCGCTGCTGCTTCCGGAGCTGGAGCCGGAACCATAATCGGCGGATGTGCTGCCGCTGGTGGTGGTGTAGGCTGCGCTGATGATTTGTGGTGCCGCCTGGTTGCCCGGGCTGGCCGTGGTGCTGACAGGAGCGCCATCGCCGCCGTCGGGCCCGCAGGCACTCAGCAGAAGGGTGAAAGGCAGGGCTAGGGACAAGGGTGCTAGCTTGCGGGCTAGCCGGATGTGGCGTGACACAGCGGGATCCTCCCGGCCAGACGCAATCTGCTGCAAAGCAAAACTTCAGGTCTCAGCCTATTGTTGTTTTTGACAAGTGTCAGAAACTAAGGATTGATGTGACATATGTCAAATACCGTTCGTCCCCTTTCCGATACAGAAAACAAACAGATGAGTGCCCACGCTCCCGGCGCCGTGGCCAATCGCCCCAGCCAGCAACGTGCCCGCGAGCGTTTTGAGCGCATCCTTGCCGAGGGCGAGCGCATGCTTGTCGAGTCGGGTTTGTCCGGATTTTCCATCCCCCTGCTGGCCGAGCGCCTGGGTTACACCCGAGGCAGCGTCTATGCCTATTTCCCCACACCCTATGCCCTGTTCAACGAACTCATGGCCGGCTATCTGCTGGATATGGAAGGCTTCCTGCGTGACGAGTTGCGTCGCATGCCGGCCGGCGGCTGGGAGGAGGTGGCGGCGCATCTCGTGCGTGTGACAGCGGACTTCTACAACCGGCATCCGGTGGCACCGCTGCTCCTGCTGGGCGGAGCAGTGACGGACAGCAGCTACCGCGTGCAGGAAATGTGCATCAAGCATCTGGCGGACATGGCCCGCCTGCTGTTCGAGCGCGCCGGCATGGAGCTGTCGCGTGAGCCGGACGTGATCGTGCTGACCGTGGATATAGGCGTGGCCTGCCTGCGCCGTTCCTTTTTCGAGCACGGCCACATCACTCCCGCGTATTGCAATATGGCCAGCACGGCGATGACGGGCTTTCTCAAGCCGTATCTGCTGTCTTCATCCGTCGCCTGAATTTTTTATCGGCGCGGTGCGAGCCGCTGCGGATTTTCCGACGGGGCCTTGCTATGGAACCGGATGCCGGCGCGCGTATTTTCGTGGCAGTGCTTGAGTCCTGGCCATGTTGCGGCACACTTGCCCTGCGCCGGGGCGTGCCCCGGTCCTGAACGGAAATGAAGTCGTGAAGTTGCGTCCCGCTGTCATCCTGGCCTTGCTGGGTGTTTATTTCATCTGGGGTTCCACCTATCTCGCCATGCGTTTTGCCATTGAATCCATGCCGCCACTGCTCATGGCCGGCATGCGTTATGTGCTGGCGGGCTCTTGTCTTTTTGTCTTTCTCAAATGGCGTGGCCATGACTGGCCGACTGCGCGGCAGTGGCGTGATTCGCTGATTGTGGGCACGCTGCTCTTGCTGGGCGGCAACGGCATGGTGGGGCTGGCCATGGAGCGTGGCGTGAGCTCCGGCATGTCGGCGCTGGTGGTGGGGGTGACGCCCTTGTTTGCGCTGCTTTTTGCCGGTCTTTGGGGGCAGCGTGCCAGCGGCCGCGAATGGCTGGGCATCGCCATTGGCCTGCTCGGCCTCATCATGCTGAATTTCGGCCATGAACTGTCGGCAAGCCCGGTGGCGGCGGCATTGCTGGTGCTGGCGGCGCTGTCCTGGTCCTTTGGCTCCATCTGGGGCAAGCATCTGCATTTGCCTTCCGGTTTCATGGCCAGTGCCCTGCAGATGCTGCTGGGCGGTGGGGTGCTGCTTGCCGTGGCCTTGCTGCGTGGTGAAAGCATGGCGGCCATGCCTACGGAAAAAGCGTTGTGGTCGCTGGCCTATCTGGTTTTCATCGGTGCCATTCTCGGCTTTTCTGCTTACGTCTATTTGCTGGAAACGGTGCGGCCGGCGCTGGCTACGAGCTATGCCTATGTGAATCCGCTGGTGGCGGTGGCATTGGGCGTCTGGCTGGGCGGGGAAAAAGTGGATGCGCTGGAACTGCTGGCCATGGGCGTCATCCTTTGCGGCGTGGTGATGGTCTACCTGCCTTCATTTTCAAGGCAGGAAATGGCGGTGCCGGTGCAGGATGAGGCTGTCGAGCATGAGCATCGTTGATCGCCAAATCGCAGCCATAAAAAAACCGGCAACAGCCGGTTTTTTTATGGCACCGCTTTCCGAAGCAAACGGTGCAAACGCAGACCCTGAGAGGTCGATCAGGCAAGTGCCTTGATCTGGGCGTTCAGGCGGCTCTTGTGACGAGCGGCCTTGTTCTTGTGGATGATGCCCTTGT
>JASLCO010000424.1 GCA_030146505.1 Moraxellaceae bacterium | reverse complement strand
GGTGGTTCCCTGGGTCTGATGATCACTGGAGCTGGCCCTCAGTTCTATCTGGCAGACACCACATCCGCTTCCAAGCGCCCCACACTGGTAGTGGTCTACAAGTCAACCAATCCCGGTGACGCCGTTTCCACAGCGCGGCAGGTACTGATAGATACCGTGAATGGCTTGGACTTTCCCAGCAATACACCGCTCAATGAAAGCTATTACGAGACGGCCCTTTACATGATGGGGCTGGGGGCATGGTACGGCCGCGCCAATGGCTATCCCATGAACAGCAACAAGCTCAAGCCTTATCCTGGTTCTGCATCAACCATGAATTCGTCAGATGTCTATCAGTCTCCTGTGGGTGAGGCTGCCTGCCAGTCCAACAATATTGTGGTACTGACTGACGGTGCTCCCACCTCTGATGACGATGACCCGACCGTGAGCGGAAAGTGCACGTCGGAATTCGGCTGCATGATACAGACAGCACGTTATCTGGCTGAAACCGGCCGTGCCGGCGGCGGCAAGATCAACACCTATACCATTGGTTTTGGCCCCATCTCCGATCCCAAAAACAAATACTATGACAGCGTGGCCTCTGCGGGTCTGCAGAACACGGCTACTGCCGGCCAGGGTCAGTATTTCGCCGCAACGGATGGTGATGCGCTGGCTGCCAGCTTCCAGACCATTTTCGCTCGTGTTGCAGACAGCAACGGCACGATGGCTGCCCCGGGTGTGGCCGTGAGTCAGCTCAACCGTTCACAGCATCTGGATCAGCTCTATTACGGGGTTTTCAAGCCCAAGGCGCAGAAGCGTTGGCCGGGCAACCTCAAGCGCTACAAACTGGGTAGTGACAATACGGTCCAGGGTGATGGCACAGGTAATGCCATCAACCCGGAAACCAAATATTTCTCTGCCAGCGCCAAGAGCTTCTGGAGCGCAGCCGTGGATGGTAATGAGGCTACGGAGGGTGGTGCGGCCGCCAAGCAGACATCAGCGCTCAAGGTTTATACCGATAACGGCAGTGCGGGTACGCTGACTCTTCTGGACTCAGCCAATCCTCCTGCCGGCATGGGTACGGGTACGGACGGCAGAGATAATGTGAAGTGGATTCAGGGCTACGACGTTGACAACGAGAATGGCCAGGGTGCCACGGGCTATCGTCAAGGTATGGGGGCTCCTATCCACCCGCAGCCGGTGATGGTGGCCTATGGCACCAGTGATGAATCCTTTGCCGTGTTGGTCAGTACGAATGACGGCCTCCTGCACAGCATCAATAACTCTGATGGCACGCATAACTGGGCTTTCCTCCCGAGCGCCTTGCAGGGCAATGTGGCGGCCTTGCGTGAAAATGCCGGCATGGGTTTTGGTGATGCCCCGATCTACGGCCTGGACGGCTCCTGGACGACGGCAACCCTCACGGATGGAACTTCACTGGTTGTCGGTGGTATGCGCCAGGGCGGGGGCAACTACTATGCGATCAAGCTGCCATCAACAGCCGCAGGTGCGCCGTCCCTGAAGTGGATGCTGACAGATGCCGATCTGGAGGGGGCCAAAACCTGGTCTCAACCCGTACTCACCCGAATGAACGTGAAGGGCGTTCCAACCGATGTCTTCCTGGTTGGTGGTGGTCTTGATGATGGTGTTTATGAAGGCGGGGCAACTACCGTTTCCACCGGAAAGGACAAGGGCGCGGCGGTGTACATCATCAATGCCAGCAGCGGTGCCATCATCCAGAAAATCAAGACGACCGACATGAAGTATTCCGTTCCTGGCACCGTACGTGCGGTGGACAAGGACGGTGATACGCTGGCGGATCACCTTTATTTCGGCGATACCGGTGGTCAGCTGTTCCGTGTTGATATCGACAATACCAAAGCAACCACTACCACCTTGGTGAAGGGCGTTTCGCTGCTGGCCCAGTTGGGAGTAAGTGCGACCGCGGGCAAGGTCAATGACCGACGTTTCTACGAAGCCCCGGCCGTGTCTTTCGTCAGGGATCCGGATGGCGTGATCTTTGCTGCCGTGGCGATAGGTTCGGGTGATCGCGACTTCCCCAAGAGCAACAAGGACACACTCGACAGGTTCTATGTGGTCCGGGATTACGAGGCGGCCAAATTTGGCGTGACAACCACGAGCCCGGCCTACAAGACATCTGATCTGAGTGATTTGACGGCAACGACGGCCATAGTCGATTACACCAAGAAAGGTTGGTTCATCGACATGGAGCGCTCCGGCGAGAAGGTATTGTCGACACCTTTCATCTTCAGTCGTGTTGCGACGGATGCTGATGGCAATTCTTCCCTGAAATATGGTGTTTACTTCAACAGCTATACCCCGGACTCGTCGATATCCAGCTCCTGCTCTCCGGTTTCCGGCAGCACGGCCGCCTGGTCTGTTGACCTGTTCAATGCGGCTCCCATTGCGAGCAAGCGTTATGTGGATGCTGTTGTTAATGGTATATCGGGCAGTTCCGTGCCCTTGATTCGTCCTCAATGCAAGACGGCGGATTGTGGTACGGATGGTACGGGTACTGGCAGCGACAAGAAGGATGTTGTGGTATGTACTGGCACCACCTGCACCAGTGCCGGTGAATTGCCACCAGGCCTCAATGTATTCCAGCGTGCGCGCTGGTTTGATAATCCGAACGCTAAAAAATGAAGTGATAAGAAGAAGTCCGGCTGTTGCCGGGCTTCTTCTCCAAGGAGCCAGTAAATGATGAAGCAGCAGAAAGGCTTCAATCTGATTGAGTTGATGATCGTGGTGGCCGTGATTTCCATTCTTGCAGCCATCGCCTTGCCGGCCTACAAGCAGAATGTGATCAGCTCCAATCGCGCTTCGGCGCAGGGGGATGTGCAGGGAATGGCAGCGGCGATGGCGTCCTACCGTGCCCAGAACTTTACCTACAAGGACGCGAAACTGAGCGAGATATACAAGAACCGCAGCACAGCACCTTACGATTACGCCTTTTCATCTGGTGGTGATACGAACGGTGATGCCCAGACCTTCACCATCCTGGCCACGCCCAAGGCGGGTACCCAGCAGGCTGGCGATGGTGCCATCGGCATTGACCAGGCTGGCAATCGTTGCTGGAAAAAAGGAAGCGATGATAGTTGTACTCCCGGTGCCTCCGGTGAGGAATGGAAATAAGCAAGGACAGGAAAGAGCATTGCAAAGAGCCTGTCAGTGGCAGCTGACGGGCTCTCCTTTTTTCAGGTCCCTGATACCGTCTCCGTCCATATCTTCTACCGTACGTATCCGCCCTGACTTGTTGACGACCAGTGCGTGGGCATAGTGCTCGTCCTTGTCTTCCGGGCAATAAATGAACGT
>JASLCO010000036.1 GCA_030146505.1 Moraxellaceae bacterium | reverse complement strand
CGGCTGGATTCGAACCAACGCATGGCGGGATCAAAACCCGCTGCCTTACCGCTTGGCGACGCCCCTTCTTATTCGCATCCGCTGTTTTGCGGATGCTTGTCGCTTTTTTCGGCACTGCGCCCAAAGTAAGCGCCCTTGGGCATCCGAAAAAAGCTCGCGCCAATCCGATGGATTGGCGGCGACCCAGCACTGGGTCGCCTCTTCGTTCATCACTGTTGTCAGTGGTTCTGCTGGTTCGGCTTTGCAGTGAGCCGACGTGACCGTCAACCCAGAGCTTCCAGCGCTATATGCGCCGGCGACCGGTTCCTGCCGCGCGTGACAAAACCCGGGATGGGGCTTTGCGCGAGCAGGGCCTCGGCGCTTGCACGGTCTGCACATTCCAGGAAACAGCAGGCGCCGGTTCCGGTCATGCGGGCAGGGCCGTGAGAGGCCAGCCAGCTCAGGGCTTTATCCACCTCCGGAGCCTGTTTTCTGACCACGTTTTCGCAGTCGTTATGCAGGTTTTGCCCGGGGGCTGCCCGTAAAAAGGCGGCTAATGTAATGGCGGGGGTAGAGCGTGTCAAATCCGCATGGTTGAAGACTTCCGCGGTGCTGACATGGGCTTTGGGGGTGAGTACGAGGTAGTACGGTTCGGGGATTTCCACGGGGGTGAGGTGCTCTCCCACGCCTTCGGCAAAGGCTGCGCGGCCGCGTACAAAAACGGGCACGTCCGCACCCAGTTTCAGGCCCAGGGCAGCCAGCCGGTCTTCATCCAGTTGCAGGTTCCAGAGCCGGTTCAGGCCCAGCAGGGTGGTGGCGGCGTCCGAAGAGCCGCCGCCTATGCCGCCGCCCATGGGCAGGCGCTTTTCCAGGCGGATATCGGCGCCCGGCGCGCAGCCGGTATCCGCCTGCAAAAGGCGGGCGGCGCGAACGATGAGATTCTGTTCAGCGGGAACGCCGGCCAGTTCGGGCGTGAGGGTGATCCGGCCGTCAACGCGCGGGCTGAAGTGCAGGGTGTCGGCTTCTTCCAAGAACTGGAAGACGGTCTGCAACTGGTGGTAGCCGTCGGGACGGCGGCCGGTGATGTGCAGGAACAGGTTCAGTTTTGCCGGTGCCGGCAGGCTGAAGACATTCACGGTGCATCTTCCGCCACGGGAGGCTCGCCCAGGGCTTCAGGCGTCAGCCGCCACAGACCGATGATCACCGTGGCCCGGCCTTCCGGCCCTTCCAGCACGAGCTTGCGCGGCAGGTTGGGAGCCTCTTCGCTCCACTCCAGATAATCGATGGTCCAGCCGTCTTCCCTGATGCGGGTGAGCTTGCCGTCGGGGCCGCGCTCCACCAAGGCGCGGGGCGAGCCCGGCTCGGCCTTGATCCAGTGCAGGGCGTGGGAAACCGGTGCCCGGCGTTGGGTGGTCATTTCCAGAAGGTCTTCCAGTGAGCTGGCGCTTACTTCCTGCTTGAGGTTGTCGGCCTGCAGGCGCACTTCGCCGGGCTGGCCATTGAGCTCCGCCCGGCCCAGGCCCAGCGGGCCGCGTACGATGATGCGGTAAGCCTCGCCGGTTTGTGTCCAGGTGAAATAGAGGTTGCCGCCGCGCTTTTGCGTACGCACGGCGGCCTTGCCTTCGGCTTCCCAGTGCCGGGGCAGGGCGGGATTGGTCCAGACCGTGGTCGGGCGGCTGGCACAGCCGGCCAGCAGCAAACTGCCGGCCAGCAGCAGGGGCATGGAAAGGCGGAGCAGGAAAGGCGTCACGGGCTTTGTTCCGGGCCTGGCCTCAAGGGTCCAGGCGTTGGCGGGTCTCGGGGATGTGGTTGCTTCTGGGATGCTGGCGCAGGGCCTCGGTCCAGATGCGGCGGGCTTCGTCTTTCTTGCCGGCACTCCACAGCACTTCGCCCAGATGCGCGGCAATTTCGTCGTCGGGGAAAAGGGCATAGGCGCGGCGCAGGTCATCAAGGGCTCCGCTGGCATCGCCGCGCTTGAATTTCACCCAGCCCAGGCTGTCGATGATGGCGGGGTCGTCGGGCTTGAGGCCGTAGGCGCGGCGGATATAGGCCTCGGCCTCGTCCAGGCGGTTGGTGCGGTCGGCCAGGGTATAGCCCAGGGCATTGAGGGCGCTGGGGTTGTCCGGCTCGTAGCGCAGCACTTCGCGCATATCGGTTTCGAAGTCGTCCAGACGGTCGAGCTTTTCCGCCACCATGGCTCGCGAGAGCAGCAATTGCGGGTTTTCCGGCTGCTCGCCGAGGGCGGCGTTGAGCAACTGCCAGGCCTGCTCGGCCTGGCCGCTTTCGCTCAGCAGTTCGGCTTCCAGCTGGTAGAGCGGCACAGCCAGTTCGGGTGTGAGGTTGCGCGCCTGGCTCAGGCGTTCGCGGGCTTCGGTGGTGTGGTTCTGGCCGACCAGGATGCGCACGATTTCGGCCAGGGCCGGCAGGTACTGGTTGCCGGGCTGCACGCTTTCAAAGGAGTGGATGGCAGCGTCTTTCTTGCCTTGGCGAAGGTTGAGCAGGCCGAGGTAGTAGTAGGCCTCGTCAGCATGGGTTTCGCTGCTGCTCAGGGTTTCCAGCTCCTGCCGGGCCAGCTCGTCGTGGCGGTTGTCGTAGGCGATGAGGGCGAGGCTGAGGCGCAGGCTGTCATCCTGCGGCATGCGTTCCACCAGGCCCTTGAACTCGCGTTCGGCAGCATTCAGGTTGCCCGAGCGTATGAGGGCGCGGCCGTAGTTGAGGCGCAGGCTGTAGCTATCGGGCTGCCGCCGCAGGGCATCGGCCAGCAATTCGGAAGCCTCCTTGCTGCGCCCCACTTCGGTGAGCATCTTGGCCTGCAACAGGATGATCTGGCTGCTTTGCGGACGCAGTGCATGCGCCTTGCGGGCAATCTCCAGTGCCTCGGCCGGCTTGCCGCTCTGGGCCATGAGGAGGGCCTGGCCGAAGAGCAGGTGGGCGTTGTCGGGCCGGTTTTTGGCCAGCTCGCCCAGTTGCTTGAAGAGCTCGTCGCGGGCGGTCTGTGTGGCCGGGATGGCGGCCATGAAAAGCTGTTCGAGGTCGGCCTCGGGCTGCAACTGGATCAGCTTGTCCAGTGCCGGCATGGCCAGGTCGAAGCGCAGCTTGCGCAGCGCATTCAGGCTGAACAGGTACCAGGCGTCGGCGGCATCCGGCGCCACTTCCGTCCAGAGTTGCGCCATTTCCAGGCTTTGCGGCTGGTTCAGTACCTGCGCCACTGTGGTGGCGCGGGCCACCACGGCGGGATCGCGCGTGAAGCGGGCCTGTTCCAGGTAGTTGGCCAGTGTGATGTCGGCATGCTGGCGCTGGGCGGCGAACTCGGCGGTGAGCAGGGCCTGCAGCGTTTGCGGGGGAAAGGGGCGGGCCGGTTCGGCGGCATCGGGGCTGTCTGCGGTTTCAGCGGCTGCCGTGGATGGCATGGCGGCCGCCACGGGCGTTGCGGGATGGCTGGCGCAGGCGGCCAGCAGGACCAGCGACAGGAAGGGAACGGCGCGATACGGCGGCATAGGGATAGGGTTCTGGCGAGTGCCTGTGCACGGAGTGTGCGGGCATCTTGGCAAAAAAGCCCGGTATCGGCCAGACGGTGGCTGTGCGGAATTCGTATTTTGTCGGGCGGGCCGGCGGGTTTGTCTTTGCACGGCCTATCCCGCAAAATCCGGCACCCTCTTTATTCACAACGGACATGTCCCGCCGCTTTTCCGGCTCCGGACCTGCCTGCCCGCCGCTGGCGGACTCTGACCACTTCGGGAAACCGCTTTCCATGGGGCTGCTGGCTCTTGGCATCAATCACAAGACTGCTTCGCTGGACCTGCGCGAAAAAGTCGCTTTCACGCCCGAGGCCATGACCGTGGCCCTGCGCGATGCCGTGCGCGAAGCCGGAATGAAAGAGCTGGCCATCCTCTCCACCTGCAACCGCACCGAATTCTACGGCGTGCTCCCGGGGCAGGAAGGCGAGGCCCTGCTGGCCTGGCTAGGCCAGCACCACCAGTTGCCCTTGAGTGAAATTTCCACCTGCATCTACCAGTACGAAGACGAAGAGGCCGTGCGCCACATGATGCGCGTGGCCGCCGGCCTGGATTCCATGGTGCTGGGCGAGCCGCAGATTCTCGGGCAGATGAAGGCCGCCTATTCGCAGGCCGCAGAGGCCGGCACGCTGGGGCCGGAGCTGGAGCGCCTTTTCCAGACCACGTTTTCCGCTGCCAAGCAGGTGCGCACCGACACCAGCATCGGCGCCAACCCGGTGTCCGTGGGTTTTGCCGCCGTCATGCTGGCACGCCAGATTTTTGCCGACCTGCGCGAAAGCGAGGCGCTGCTGGTCGGCGCCGGCGAAACCATCGAGCTCGTGGGCAAGCATCTCTTCGAACAGGGCGTGACAAAAATCACCGTGGCCAACCGCACGCTGTCGCGCGGGCTGGAGCTGGCGCAGCAGTTCGGCGGCCGCGCCATCACGCTGGAAGAAATTCCCGATGCACTGGCGCAAGCCGACATCGTGATTTCTTCCACGGCCTCGCCGCTGCCCATCATCGGCAAGGGTATGGTGGAGCGTGCGCTGAAAAAACGCCGGCACAAGCCGGTGTTCATGGTGGACATTGCCGTGCCGCGCGATATCGAACCGGAAGTGGCCGACCTGCGCGATGTCTACCTCTACAGCGTGGATGACCTGCAGTCGGTGATCGAAGAAAACATGCGCTCGCGCCAGGAAGCAGCGGTGGCGGCGGAAGACATCGTCATGGACCGCGCTGCACAGTTCATGTCGCAGCGGCGCGAGCAGGATGCCTTCTCCACGCTCACCACCTGGCGCCGGCAGGCCGAAGAGCGGCGCGAAGAGGAACTGGCCCGTGCCCTGGCCAGCCTGCAAAAGGGGGCCGATGCCGCCGAGACGCTGGAGCGCCTGAGCCGTGCCCTCACCAACAAGTTCCTGCATGCCCCCAGCGTGGCCCTGAAGCGTGCCGCCGCCGAAGGTGCCCGCGACAAACTGGGCTGGGCCGCCGAACTCCTGGGCGTGGTGCGTGCCGACGGCGTGCCGCCCAGCCGCGATGAAAAACGGCGCGTGCAAAAAAGCCGCGAGCCAGAGCGTGGTGGCGGCAGCGCCGCCTGAGACGGCCCGGCCCTTCAAGAGATTTCCATGAAAGCGTCATTGCGCAGCAAGCTTGAGCATCTGGTGGACAGGGCCGAGGAAGTGGGCATCCTGCTCACCGATCCGGCCGTGCAGGCCGACAACGACCGTTTCCGCAAGCTTTCCAAGGAGCATGCCGAACTGGAGCCGGTGGTGGCGGCCTTCAATGCCTGCCGCGAGGCCGAGCGCCAGGAGGCTGATGCCCGCGCCCTGCTCAAGGATCCGGATTTCCGCGAAATGGCCGAGCAGGAAGTGCGCGAAACGGTGCAACGCATCGCCGGACTGGAAGCCGAGCTGGAACGCGCCATGCTGCCGCGCGACCCCAACGACAGCAGCAATGTCTTCCTGGAAGTGCGTGCCGGTACCGGTGGTGACGAAGCGGCGATTTTTGCCGGCGATCTTTTCCGCATGTATTCCCGCTATGCCGAAAAACAGCGCTGGCGCGTGGAAGTGGTTTCCGCAAGCCCGGGCGAGCACGGCGGCTACAAGGAAATCATCGCGCGCGTGGAAGGCGACAACGTGTATGCCCGCCTGAAATTCGAATCCGGCGCGCATCGCGTGCAGCGCGTGCCGGCCACGGAATCGCAGGGCCGCATACACACGTCCGCCTGCACGGTGGCCGTGCTGCCGGAAGCCCCGGAAGTAGGGGCCGTGGACATCCGCAAGGAAGATTTGCGCATAGACACTTTCCGTTCCTCCGGCGCCGGCGGCCAGCATGTGAATACCACGGATTCCGCGATACGCATCGTGCACATTCCTACCGGCATCACGGTGGAATGCCAGGACGAACGTTCGCAGCACAAGAACAAGGCGCGCGCCATGAGCCTGCTGGCGGCGAAACTGCTGTCATCCAGGCAGGCCGCGCAACATGCCGAGCAGGCATCCATGCGCCGCGATCTGGTGGGTTCGGGCGACCGTTCCGAGCGCATACGCACCTACAATTTTCCGCAGGGGCGCCTCACCGACCACCGCATCAATCTCACGCTCTACAGCCTGGAAAAAATCATCGAAGGTGATCTGGACGAAGTGCTGGGCGCGCTGGCGCGCGAGCACCAGGCCGACCAGCTGGCGCAACTGGCCGAGGCGCAAGCGTGAGCACTGCCCATGGCCTGCGCGAGCGCTTGCGCGTGGCGGCAGCGCGCCTGCATGCGGCCGGCAGCAGCAGCCCGCGAGTGGATGCCGAATACCTGCTGCTGCATGTCCTGGACAAAACCCCGGTATGGTTGCGCACCCATGACGAGGTACGCCTCTCGCCACCGGACGAAGAGCATTTTGAGGCACTGCTGCGGCGCCGCCTGCAGGGCGAGCCGGTGGCCTATATCACCGGCAGGCGCGGCTTCTGGTCGCTGGACCTTGTCGTCAATGCCGGCACGTTGATTCCCCGTCCGGAAACCGAATTGCTGGTGGAGTTTGCGCTGGAAAAACTGCCTCTGGATGCATCTGCCCGCGTACTGGATCTCGGCACCGGCAGCGGCGCCATTGCGCTGGCCGTGAAAACGGAGCGGCCGGTGTGCGTGATGACGGCGCTGGATGCCTCCACGGCGGCGCTGGACGTGGCGCGTGCCAATGCGCAGCGCCTTGGTCTTGAAGTGGAATTCCTGCACAGCAACTGGTTTGCCGCGCTGGATGGCCGGAAGTTCGAACTGCTGCTCGCCAATCCGCCCTATATCGACCCGGACGACGAGCACCTGGGGCAGGGCGATGTGCGTTTCGAGCCGCTGAATGCGCTGGTTTCGGCCCGTCACGGCCTGCAGGACCTGAGCCGCATCATTGCCGGCGCCGGTGCGCATCTGGTGCCGGGTGGCTGGCTGGCGCTGGAGCATGGTTACGACCAGGGCGCCGCCGTGCGGGCCTTGCTGGAAGAAAACGGCTTTGCCGACGTGGCCACGCAAAAAGACCTGGGCGGACAGGAGAGGATTTCCTGCGGGCGGATTCCGGCATGAACACATCCGTAGGCGCGAATTCATTCGCACAAGCCTCTCTGCCGTGTGCGAATGAATTCGCACCTGCAACAGGAGGTGACGCATGCTGACCGATGCCGAACTCCTGCGCTATTCCCGCCAGATCATGCTGCCGCAATTCGATATTGCCGCGCAGGAAAAACTGAAGGCCGCGCGCGTGCTGGTGGTGGGCCTGGGCGGCATAGGTTGCCCGCTGGCCACCTATCTGGCCGCGGCCGGCGTGGGCGAGCTGGTGCTGGCAGATTTCGACACCGTGGATGCCAGCAACCTGCAGCGCCAGTTCCTCTTTGCCGACGCCGATATCGGCCGGCACAAGGCCGCCGTCGCTGCTGCAAAACTTGCGCAACAGAATCCCCATATCCGCCTGCGGCCCCATCTGGCCACACTGGATGCCGACACCTTGCCGCCGCTGCTGGCCGATATTGATCTGGTGGTGGACGGTTGCGACAACTTCGCCACGCGTGATGCCGTGAACGTCGCCTGCGTCGCTGCCCGCAAGCCCCTGGTCAGCGCCGCGGCCATCGGCATGGCCGCGCAGCTTGCGGTGTTTGATGCGCGTCAGCCGGCATCCCCCTGCTATCGCTGCCTCTATCCCGATGCCGATGAAGCCGCCGCTGCCTGTGCCGAAGCCGGCGTGCTGGCGCCCGTGGTCGGCGTGGTTGGCACGCTGGCTGCAACGGAAGCACTGAAAATGCTGACTGGCGTGGGCAAGCCATTGGTCGGGCGTTTGTGGCTATGGGAGGCTGACACCGGGATGATGCGCACCCTCGCGCTGCGGCCGGATCCGCATTGCCCGGTTTGCGCGGGCGGCAAGCGCTGATTCATGTGTGCCTGGACCGACCGGAAACCGCCCGCAGGGCATTGAATGGGCGCCGGCCAGCCCCCCAGGGATGCACTTAGAGAATGATCCCGTAAAACGCGGCATGGTTTTTTGTTTCGTCATCCGGCTTGCACCGGAGCGATGCAAGAATGGCCGTCAAGATGTGGTTTTGATGAACACGCTGCCGTTGTTGCGGTGGCAGGCAAGGAGAAGTAAGGCATGAACCGTTATGCAAATCTCGGCAATGCTCTCAAGGGATTGTTGCGCATGGCCCAGACCGGCACCGTACTGGCCGGTGTCGGTGTGGAGTGGCTGCGGGGCGACAGGCAGCCCACACCGCGTTTGCTGCGCCAGACGTTTGAAAAGCTGGGCGCCACCTACGTGAAGCTGGGCCAGTTCGTGGCCAGCTCTCCTTCGCTGTTTCCCGAAGCCTACGTGAATGAATTCCAGCACTGCC
>JASLCO010000023.1 GCA_030146505.1 Moraxellaceae bacterium | reverse complement strand
GAAATCGCTCATGGCCGCCACGGTGCGGTCGGCAATCACGCGAACATTTTCGCCTACATTGACCGGTCCGATGAAGCCGGGCTTGCAGTTCAGGGCTGCGATGATTTCGGCTTCCGAGGCGAGGCGGAAGTCTTTCAGGTTTTCCAGCTTGCCGGCCTTCACTTCGTTGAGCTCGTGGTCGCCACGCAGGAGGAAGAGGGTGAAGTGCTGCTGCTTCGCGGCCTTTTCGTCAGCCTGTGTTTCCGAGACTACGGCCACGGCCTTCACCATGCGCGTGACGGGAATGCCGAGCAGGGCGGCCACATCGGCACAGGCGGTCTGCGTGGGCGTGCTGATTTCTTTCATCGCTTCGATGGCGGCAGCGCGCGGTGCCTCGGGCGCCAGTGCTTCCGCCATTTCCGTGTTGGCGGCGTAATCGGAGGTGTCGGAGAAGGCGATGTCGTCTTCGCCTGAGCTGGCCAGCACGTGGAATTCATGCGAGCCGGTGCCGCCGATGGAGCCGGTGTCGGCCTGCACGGGGCGGAAGTCCAGTCCCAGGCGCGTGAAGATGCGGCAGTAGGTGTCGTACATCACGTCGTAGGTTTCCTGCAGGGAGGCCTGGTCGGCGTGGAAGGAATAAGCATCCTTCATGATGAATTCGCGTGAGCGCATCACGCCGAAGCGCGGGCGGATTTCGTCGCGGAACTTGGTCTGTATCTGGTAGAGGTTCACCGGCAGCTGCTTGTAGCTCTGCAATTCGTTGCGGGCGAGATCGGTGATGACTTCCTCGTGCGTGGGGCCGAGCACGAAATCACGATCATGGCGGTCCTTGAAGCGCAGCAGCTCGGGACCGTACTGCACATAGCGGCCGGATTCCTGCCAGAGCTCCGCCGGCTGCGTGACCGGCATCAGCACTTCCAGCGCGCCGGCACGGTCCATTTCCTCGCGCACGATGCGTTCGACCTTGGCCAGCACGCGCTTGCCCAGCGGCAGCCAGTTATAGAGGCCGGTGGCGACCTTGCGGATCATGCCGGCGCGCAGCATGAGCTGGTGGGAGATGACTTCCGCATCGGCGGGAGTTTCGCGCAGGGTGGCGAGCATGAGGCGGCTGACGCGCATCGGGGATGTCCTGTAGCTTGGAGTGGGGAAGGGCCTTGAACGGCGGAAAGTCAGGAATTGTAGGGGCTTGCCGTGGTGCTGGCCATGCTTGGCACGGCTCTTTGCATCAATCACGGCCTGGGCATCGGCAGTCATGGCGGGCTCGGTTACACTTGCCACCAGCCCGCCTCAAGACGGGCACTGTTTCTTCGCGCTATGCCCGCGTTTCAAGGATGCACCTTCCATGAGCCTGACCGCCGCCGATATCAATGCCGTCATCCGGCAGGGCCTGCCTGCTGCCGAGGGCAGTGGTTTCCGGGTGGATGCCGTGACGGAGCGAGGTGTGGTTTGCCGGCAGGTTTATTCGCCTTCGCAACTGCGCCCGGGCGGCACGATCTCCGGCCCGACCATGATGGGGCTGGCGGATGCCGCCATGTATGCCGCGGTCATGTCTCGCCTTTCTCGTGAAGGGGCGGGTCGCCTGGAAATGGCAGTGACGCAGAACATCAACATCAATTTCCTGGCGCGGCCGCAACCGGCCGACCTCATGGCCGAGGCCGATGTGCTCAAGCTTGGCCGCCGTACGGTTGTGATCGATGTAAGAATTTTCTCCGAGGGCAATCCCGACATGGTTGCCCATGCCACTGGAACGTACTCGCTGCCGCCTGCCTGCTCTGACAAGACGGACAGGGCGGACAAAGCGTGATTTTTTTGATTCAAGGAACGTGACAATGGCTCTCGCAAAACCGCTGGCCCTGAGCCAGCTCTACAAGGCCTGCAAGGCTTCCGACTTTTCCTTCAAGACCACCAGGGACTGTGAGCCCTTCAATGATTTCCTTGGCCAGGAGCGCGCCAAGGAAGCCGTGAGCATGGCGGTTGCGCTGCCGCACGACGGCTACAACATTTTTGCCGTGGGCACGTCTGGTCTGGGCAAGCGCACGTCCATACGCCGCTACCTGAAAGAAGTGGCTTCCCGGCGACCGGCACCGTCGGACTGGTGCTATGTGAACAATTTCGCCGAGCCGCGTTACCCGGTGGCGCTGGAGTTTGCCGCCGGCAAGGGTGCTGCCCTCAAGCAGGACATGACGACGCTGTGGCGCGACATGTCCATGGCCGTGATTGCTTCCTTTGACAGCGAGCAGTATTTCGAGCGCATGGAGCTGCTCAAGGGCGAGCTGGGCAAGACGCAGCAGGATGCCCTGCAGGGGCTGGCCAGCGAAGGCGAGAAAAAAGGCGTGAAGCTGGTGCTGCGCACGCCCGGCGGTTACGGCTTTTCGCCCATGAATGGCGAAGGCGAGGTCATGGGCGTCGAGGATTTCAATGCCCTGCCCAAGAAAGAGCAGGAACAGCTCAAGCTCACCATGACGGATATGGAGACCAAGCTGCGCAAGGTGGCACGTGGCCTGAACATGGCCGAAGAGCAGAACCGCAGCAAGGTGCGCCAGCTCAACGAGGAGATCACGTCGCGCGCCATTGCCCCGCATCTGGAAAAGCTGCGCAAGCAGTACGACAAGCATGCCGGTTTCCTGAAATACCTGGATGCCTTTGAAAAAGACGTGATTGAGAACGTGGATGTCATCCTCAATACGCAGGAAGCGCAGAGCGATGTGGTGGCTGCCGTCAGTACCGACAGCGCCATTCCCTCGCGCTACCAGGTGAACGTGGTGGTGAGCAATGATCCCGAGGCCGGCGCGCCGGTCGTGTTCGAGGACCTGCCCACGCACTACAACCTCATGGGGCATGTGGAGCAGGTGACCTATATGGGCACCGTGGCCACCGACTTCACCCTGATCCGTGCCGGCGCCCTGCATCGCGCCAATGGCGGCTTCCTCCTGCTGGAAGCCGAGCAGGTGCTGGAGCAGCCCTATGCCTGGCAGGGCCTCAAGCGCGCGCTGCGTTCCAAGTCGCTCAAGCTTTCTTCTCTGGAGCAGATGCTCACCCTCACCG
>JASLCO010000001.1 GCA_030146505.1 Moraxellaceae bacterium | reverse complement strand
CGGTGAGCAGGGTGGTCTTGAACTGGCTGTTGTCGAACCAGTACAGGGGCATGTTCCTGTCGAAGGTGAAATCCATGCGTCGCGGCTGGATATCGCTGTTGTTCAGGCGTTTGATTTTCTTGTCGCCATCTTTGGCGGCTTTCACCTTGGCATTCATGAGGGGCTCCCTGGCAGAGGCTGACCTTTAGGATGAGGTGAGTATTCCTTTGCCAGTGCAAGAGGGGTCATGGGAAGACATGCCAAGTTTCTGTCAGTGCAGGCCAGTGTGGCCGACGAGTGACAGCAATGTGCGGGTTTGTTGGCGAGGTGTAGCGGAAGAGTATGAGGCGGGTTGGGTGCTTAAAAAGGCGGGCCCCGGCTTCAAGGGACTGGGGCCCGCTAAGAGGGTTCTGCGATGAACCGGCACAGGGGCCGTGCCGGTTTTCAAGGTGTTGCGGTGGAGATCAGCCCTGGAGCTCGAGCATTTCCTTGTACTTCTTTTCGAGGGCGTCGGTGTCGTAGTCCTCGGGGTGGAAGCCGGGACGGAAGTAGTCGAAGAGCTCGGGCATGACCTGGGTGAGGAAGCCCTTGCGGCCGAAGAGGCCGGTGAGGCCGGTAGCCCAGGACTTGAAGTTGAAGAGCTGGCCGTCCTGCTTCATCAGGCGCACCTGCTGGTCGGCGACCACGGCGGCGAGAATGACCATGGCAGCCACCATGGCGCTGGCGCGGGTGCCGTAGGAATTCTTGTAGAGCTGCTGGTAGGCGTCGTAGCACACAGACTTGTGCTCGGATTCTTCCACGGCATGCCACAGCCACATCTTGCGCATCACCGGGTCGTTCATGCGCTCGTTCCAGTCGGTACGCTTCATGAGCTGGGAGGCGATGGTGGCGGTGAAGTGTTCCAGGGCGCAGGTGACAGCCACCTGCTGCTTGTGCGACAGGATCTTGTGGCCGAACTTCAGCAGCTTGCCGACGCGGCGGTGGAAGTAGTCCACGTCTATGCCGTTGGCAGTTGCGTAGTCGTTGAAGACCTTGTGCTCCTTGGAGTGCATGGCTTCCTGGCCGATGAAGGCCGAGACTTCCTTCTGCATGACCGGATCAGCAATCTGGTCGCGCACATTGCGCATGCTGGTCACGAAGAAGAATTCGCCTTCCGGGAAGAGCGAGGACAGATTGCTCAGGAAGTGGGTCAGGAAGGGATCGTCATGGAACCAGTACTTGGGGACATCGTTGAACTCGAAGTCCATGCGGCGTACGGGAAAGCTGGCCTTGATCTTGGCTTGGGCAGTCATGCTGGGGCTCCTGGCATATCTTCTTGGGCTGTCGGGCCGTGACCTTGGGCGGTCTTTGCGGCTAGCATTCCTGTCGCTCACCGGACAGCGTTGGACACCTTCTGTTCGTCTTCATTGAATGTGTCATTGGACGATGTAAGTATTGCCAGCCTTCCCGAGCGGCCGCTAGGTCAGAACGGGCCAAAAACAAGTCAAACCGGTTACACAGGGCCAGCTTTCATGCCGACTGTCGATTTGCACCAGCCCGCCATCCCCATCAACTACGCCCGCCAACTGGTGGAACTGTGCACGCGCTGGCATGTGGCGCCACAGGAGTTGATGGAAGGCACGGCATTGGCCCGTCTGGACCCGAATTCCACGGATGCCCGCCTTACGCCGCTGGAGTTCAATATTCTGGTGGACCGCGCCCTGCGTCTCACCGGCGAACCGGCGCTGGGCTACCACTTCGGCCTGCAGACCAAGCTTTCCGCCCATGGTTTCCTGGGTTATGCGGTGATGACCAGTGCCACCCTGGGTGATGCCATCGCGCTGACCGAGAAATTCTTTTCCACGCGCTCAGGCGCGCTGGAGCTCAAATTCTTCGTGGAAAAAGGCGGTCTGCCGGATGGTGGCGATGTCGCCGTGGTGCAGATAGACAGCACGGTGGACATCAAGCTGCCCTTCGCTTTTCCCTTTGAAAGCCTGCTGGTGGGCCTGTGCCATGCCGGTGCCTATATCACCGGCGAAAACAGCATGGAGGCCGAAATCTGGCTGGATTTCCCGGAGCCCGCCTATTACGCCGCCTGCGCCCATCTGCTGCCCTGCCCGATCCGTTACGGCAAGAACGTGAACCAGCTGCGCTTCCCGGCCATGCGCCTGCAACAGCCGCTGCTGATGGCGGATGTGACGGCATCGCAACTGGCCCGCGAGCAATGCGAGCGCGAACTGGTGGCCTTGTCGAGCCAACCGCTGGTGTCCCGCGTGCGCGCCCTGCTGGGCGAGGATCTTTCTGCCATGCCTGATCTGGAGAGCGTGGCGGCGCGCTGCTGCATGTCGGCGCGCAGTCTGAAGCGCAAGCTCGCTGAGCACGGCGTGAGCTTTTCGGAACTGGCAGCGGACATGCGTCGCGACGAAGCCTTCGTGCTGCTGGCCGAAGGCCGTTTGAGCATCGAGCAGATTGCCGGCCGCCTGGGTTATCGCGATCCGGCCAACTTCACCCGCGCCTTCAAGGCCTGGACCGGTGAAACCCCGCGCCAGTACCGCGAACAGCGACGTTCCACCCTGCGTAATCTTTGATTTTGTAGGCCGGGCTGAATCCCGGCCTGCATATTTCCGCTAATGACCATTACGCCGCCATGTCAGCCGCCAATGACGGCTTGGGCCATATCGTCATTGGCGGCATAATCCTGCACCCTTTCACCCCTGTTTCTGGAGCCCTCCATGTCCGGTATTCCTCTCAGCCGCTATCTCGTCGAGCAGCAGCGCGAAAACCCGCAGATCACGCACGAATTGCGTCTGCTGCTGGAAACCGTGGCAGCGGCCTGCAAGGCCATCGGCGTGGCCATCGGCAAGGGCGAGCTGGCTGGCGTACTGGGCGGTGCCGGTACTGACAATGTGCAGGGCGAGGCACAGAAAAAGCTGGATGTCCTGTCCAATGAAATCCTCATCCAGTCCAAGCAGGCCAATGGCACTCTGGCTGCGATGGCCTCCGAGGAAATGGACGAGATCTATCCCATTCCTCCCGAATATCCCCTGGGCGATTACCTGCTGCTTTTCGATCCTCTGGACGGCTCTTCCAATATCGATGTGAACATTTCCGTCGGCACCATTTTTTCCGTGCTGAAGAAAAAAGGCGCCCGGGAAAGCAAGGCCACGACAGGTGACTTCCTGCAGCCGGGTACGGAACAGGTTTGTGCCGGCTATGCCGTGTATGGTCCGTCCACGCAGTTGGTGATCACGCTTGGCAAGGGTGTGGACTGCTTCACCCTGGATCGCGAACAGGGCGAATTCCTGCTCACGCATCCGCAGATGAAAGTGCCGGAAGACACGAAAGAATTTGCCATCAACATGTCCAACCAGCGTTTCTGGGAAGCGCCGGTGCAGCGTTATGTGGAAGAGCTGCTCATGGGCAAGGCCGGCCCGCGCGAGAAGGATTTCAATATGCGCTGGGTGGCGTCCATGGTGGCGGATGTGCATCGCATCCTCACCCGCGGTGGCATCTTCATGTATCCGCTGGACAGCAAGACGAAAGAAAAGGGCGGCAAGCTGCGCCTGATGTATGAAGCCAATCCCATGGCCATGCTCATCGAGCAGGCCGGCGGTGCGGCAACGACGGGACGCGAACGCATCCTCGGCCTCAAGCCGGCGGAACTGCATCAGCGCGTGCCGGTGGTGCTGGGTTCCAAAAACGAGGTTGATCTGGTGACGGGCTATCACGCATAGACTTTTGCGTAATAGCAGCGTCGGCCATCGTCTCCGACACAGGTTAAAAACAAGAAATGTTCAATCCTGAAACAGTCCTTCCGGAGGCGGAGCGCGCCTACGTCAAACTCATGATGGGTGTGGTGGGTCGAGGCCTGGTCGCGGCCAGCCAGACCGATGAAGTCATACGTCGCGAGATTTCTGCCTATCCCGCCGGTTTTGTCGTGCGCATGACGGTGCAGCCTTCCGGGCCGGATTTCACCGCGCAGGTACAGGCTGACGGCACGCTGACCCTGCTCAAGGACTTTTCGGGCAAGCCTGATCTTTGCGCCCGCTTCAAACACATGTCGCATGCCATGCTCGTGCTTTCCTTCCAGGAAGGCACGGCGCGTGCTTTTGCCAATGACCGTCTTTATGTGGATGGCGATGTCTCGCATGCCATACGTCTCGTGCGTTGCCTCACCCGCATGGAAGTACTGATCCTTCCCAGGCTGGTGGCCGAGCGCGCAGTGAAGCGTTATCCGGCGATTGCGCTTGGTGAAAAACTCGGTCTGGCCACGCGCATTTATGGGCGTGTTGTCGCGAATCTGTTGAAAGGCGCCTGAGCAGGCTTTACGAATAAAGGTTGAACACGAAAATGGCCAAGCCGTATTACGAATTTTTCTGCCCCGTGAAAGTGATTGCCGGCCACAAGGCGCTGGAACACATTCCTTTCGAGCTTTCCATGCTGCAGTCCGTGCGCCCCATGGTGATCACCGACAAGGGCGTGGTGAGTGTGGGTCTGCTCAAACATATTGAAACCGCATTCGCAGGTGCTGAAGCTGCCATTGCTGCGGTGTTTGACGATGTGCCGCCGGATAGCAGCATGCAGACCGTGCGTAATGCCGCTGCGGCTTATCGTGCCGCGAATTGCGACGCCATCATTGCTGTGGGTGGCGGCTCCGTCATCGATACCTGCAAAGCCGTGAACATTCTCGTTTCCGAAGGTGGCGATGATCTTTACGCCTTCTCCGGCGCACACAATCTCAAGCGTCCGCTGAAGCCGCTCTTCGTGGTGCCGACCACCGCCGGTACCGGTTCCGAAACCACGGCCGCTGCCGTGATTTCCGATACCGACAAGGGCGTGAAAGTGCCTTTCATGTCCTACTTCCTCATGCCCCATGCCGCGATTCTCGATCCGCGCATGACGCTGACCCTGCCGCCGCATATCACGGCCATGACCGCCATGGATGCCATGACGCATGCGGTGGAATCGTTTACCTGTCTCGCTGCCAACCCGATCAGCGATGCCTACGCCACCGGCGCCATCCGCAAGATCAGCGAGAACCTGCTCAAGGTCATGGACAATCCCGCCGACGCTGATGCGCGTCTGGAACTGGCGCAGGCTTCCACCATGGCCGGTATCGCCTTCTCCAATGCCATGGTCGGTCTCGTGCATTCCCTGGGGCACTCACTGGGCGCGGTTGCCCATCTGCCGCACGGCCTCTGCATGAACCTCTTCCTGCCCTATGTGCTGGAGTACAACCAGGACGTGAACGGCGACCGTATCGGCGAGCTGCTGCTGCCCCTGGCCGGTGCCGATGTCTACGCCACCACGCCTCATGACCAGCGTGGGAAGAAGGCCATTGCTACCATCCGCTCCATGCGTGACGAGCTCTATAACCGTTGCAAGCTGCCGCGCACCCTCAAGGAAACCGGCAAGGTGACGGAAGACCAGCTGGCCGCCGTGGCCGACCTCACCCTCAACGACGGCTCCATCATCTTCAATCCCAAGGAAACCGATCGTGAGGAGGCGCTGGCCATCCTCAGGCGCGCCTGGGCGTGAGGCATCATCCTGAATGGAAAAGGCCGCCTTTGGGCGGCCTTTTCCATTCAGGGCGGCATGCTGTTCGTCGGGCCGGCCACAAATGAAGGGTGGGAAAGGGCGACTGGAATGCCTGGGCGGGTTTTCAGCCGGCCCCTGCTTTGGGTAAGGTTGGGCCTCTTCATTCATCCGGGTGTGCCAGGCAAGGCGTTGATCCCTTCATACGGAGTCATCGCCATGCGTCTTGTACAAGACATCGTGCTGGTTGCCTGTCTGTTGTTCACCTTCAGCACGGCCAACGCTGCCAATCTCGTGAGTCCTCTGGAAGAACTCCTGCACCATATCAACAGCACCCTGCATAAGGTGCTGGCTGACAGCCACCGCTGAGCCTGGACAGGTTTTCGGTCAGGAGCTTTGCTCCGGCCGTCCCAGCCGTTCCCGGCTATGGGTTTCCGCATCGCGGCGTGCTTCCGCTTCGCGCATTTGCTGGAGCTTCTCATAGGCCTCTCGCTGCGCCGCGCTGCGACTGCCGAAAGCCGGGTCCGGCTTGCTGCGGTACTGGCTGTGATCCGGGGCGGGCGGTGGCATGGTGTGCTGGCTGGTGTCCGGTCCGGGTTCATCAGGTGATGGCAGGGGAGGTGTGCCGGTATCGCATGGCAGGCTGCCCTGTTCCCGCCTCCAGAGTTGCCTGATCTGTTGCCACAGTCGCCGCCACGCCTCTACCGGTGCTTTTGCCATGGCCGTAGCCTCGGTCTTGTCATTGCCCATGCCGTCGTTTTAGCACCCGTCCCGGCGCAGATGGGTTTCCGCCTGCTGTTCTTTTGTTGGCGGCTGTAGTCATCACGGATGCACGCTTGCACCGTACCCGCGACAAAGCGGGTTGCCTTGGCCGGGTTCTCGTCGTCCTGCACCTGTCCGCCGCTGAAGGGGGCTGTGCTGGTGCGGATTGCGTAGCAGGCCGTAATTACCGCAAAGGATTCCACTTGACTTGTGGCGGCCGCGCGCCAATGATTCGCCTCGCATGCCCCACAGGCTGAAAAACGCGCCTGCCAGTTCTAGCTCTACCGCCGGTACTTCCAGTTCTGTTTCCCTGTTCAGGTTCCATGCACTACCGGGCATCCGCCCAATCTCAACGTGTTTTACAGGTAATACGAAAATGGCAACTGGTACCGTCAAGTGGTTCAACGACACCAAGGGTTATGGCTTCATCAAGCAGGATGACGGTGGCGAAGATCTGTTCGCTCACTTCTCCGAAATCAAGGCTGACGGCTTCCGTTCGCTGGCTGAAGGTCAGAAGGTTTCCTTCGACGTGACCATGGGCCAGAAGGGCAAGCAGGCTGCCAACATCAAGCCGCTCTGAGCGACTGATGCTTCAAGAAAACCCGGCACAAGCCGGGTTTTTTTATGGGATTTATCGACATGATTCCCTTGTTCTCTCGAGATGTCGTTCCGGCCTTTGCCGGAATGACAGATATTCAGGGGCCAAGCCTATAAATCCCATAAAAAACGGGGCGTATGCCCCGTTTTTCCTGTGTGACGGCGCTTCAGCCCTGCGAAAGGCGGGCCGTCTTGGCGGAATATTTGGCGGCACCCAGGTGGTGCTTGCCGGCATGGCGCTTGGCAGTACCCGTGCTCTTTGCGGTTGTACCGGCCGGTTGCCGTTTCAGTACTTCGTCAATGCGCTTTTGCGTGCTTTCCAGCAGCTTGCCGGCGCGGCTGTCACGCAGGTTGCTGCCGACCTGGCTGGCTTTTTCCTTGGCGATTTCGCGGCCAAGGTCGATTGAAGTGAGTGCAATTTTCTTCAGCCGGCTGATGATGCTGATGTCGTTTGCCATGATGCTTGCCTCCTGCAAGTCTGATTGATGCCCCCGGAAGAGGGTGGGAAAAGCCGGCTGCTCCTGCAACCGGGCAAGTGTTCCATTGTTCTCCGATGTGCTGATTAAACAAGAAGCAGTGTGACAGTTTTATAGACAACCTTGTTACAAGCAAAGATCGGCGGGTTTGCCTGGACGATGCTCAAGCGGCCGGCAACTGTCCGGACTCCGGCACCTCGAATTTTTCCGGATGCCGGCGCGCCTCGCGGATGGCCTGCCAGGCCGGGTGCAGCCAGCGCCTGCGCTCCGGCAGCAGGGGCCAGCACAGGCGGAAAAGCCGGGAGAACAGGCGGAACTGCAGCTTTTCGCTGCGGCTGAGTTCCAGACCGAATTTCTGGCGGAAGCTTTCGGGCAT
>JASLCO010000344.1 GCA_030146505.1 Moraxellaceae bacterium | reverse complement strand
CCCTGGTTCATGGGCTCTTCCTGGCACCACACGATGCCCTTGGCCTTCTTGTAGGTGGCAAGCACCTCAGCCAAGCGCTTTTCCGGGAAGGGATAAAGCTGCTCGATACGCACGATGGCCACGTCGTCACGTTGCTGCTCGCGACGCTTTTCCAGCAGGTCGTAATACACCTTGCCGCCGCAGAGGATCACATGCGTGACATTGGCGGGCTTGATGTCATCGATTTCCGGAATCACGGTCTGGAACTGGCCTTCGGCCAGGTCTTCCAGCGTGCTTACGGCCAGCTTGTGGCGCAGCAGGCTCTTGGGCTACATGATGACCAGCGGCTTGCGCAGCGGGCGCACGGCCTGACGTCGCAGCAGGTGGAAAATCTGCGCGGGCGTGGTGGGCGTGCAAACCTGCATATTGTGTTCGGCACACAGTTGCAGGAAGCGCTCGAGACGGGCAGAGGAATGTTCGGGACCCTGGCCTTCAAAGCCGTGCGGCAGCAGCAGCGTGAGACCGCAGAGGCGCTCCCATTTGGTTTCGCCGCTGCAGATGAACTGGTCGATGACCACCTGCGCGCCATTGGCGAAATCGCCGAACTGCGCCTCCCAGATGATGAGGGACTTGGGCGCGGTGGTGGCATAGCCGTATTCAAAAGCAAGCACGGCCTCTTCCGAGAGCAACGAATCGTAGATTTCAAAAGCAGGATAGCTTTCATCCAGATTCTGCAAGGGAATGTAGCGCGAACCGTCTTTCTGGTTGTGCAGGATGGCGTGGCGGTGCGAGAAGGTGCCGCGCCCCACATCCTGGCCCGTCAGGCGCAGGAAATAGCCGTCGTTGAGAATGGTGGCATAGGCCAGCGTTTCCGCCGCGCCCCAGTTGAATTCGAGGTTGCCCGCCCACATGCGTGCGCGGTCTTCCATCACCTTCTGCACCTGCTTCTGCATGACAAAGGTTTCCGGCAATTTCTCCAGCTTCTTGCCGAGTTCCTGCAGGGTTTTCAGTGGCACACCGGTATCCCACTCATCCACCACCTTGTGGCCGAGATAGGGCGACCAGTCCACGAACAGCGACTTGTTGGGTTCGCGCACCAAGGCCTTCACCACGTGCTGGCCGGCCTCCAAGGCCTTGCGATATTCCTCGACCATGTCATCGGCCTTCACCTTGTCCAGCACGCCCTCGCCCACCAGCTTGTCGGCATAGAGCGTGCGTGTGGTCGGCAGCTTGGTGATGACCTGGTACATCAGCGGCTGTGTGGCGGAAGGCTCGTCGGCTTCGTTATGGCCGCGCCGGCGATAGCAGACGATGTCGATGACCACGTCCTTGCTGAATTCCATGCGGAAATCCAGCGCCAGCTGCGTCACGAAGAAAACGGCTTCGGGATCATCGCCATTCACGTGGAAAATCGGCGCCTGCACCATCTTGGCAATGTCGGTGCAGTATTCGGTGGAACGGGCATCGTCCTGCTTGCTGGTGGTGAAGCCCACCTGGTTGTTGACGATGATGTGCACGGTGCCGCCCGTGTGGTAGCCACGGGTCTGCGACATCTGGAAGGTTTCCATCACCACGCCCTGGCCGGCGAAAGCGGCATCGCCATGCACGCTGACGGGCAAAACCTGACGGCCCCTGTCGTCATGGCGGCGGTCCTGACGGGCGCGCACCGAGCCTTCCACCACGGGCGAGACGATTTCCAGATGGGACGGATTGAAGGCCATGGCCAGATGCACTTCACCACCGGGCGTCATCACGTTCGATGAATAACCCTGGTGGTATTTCACGTCACCGGAGCCGTTCTTGGTGAAGCTCTTGCCTTCGAATTCGCTGAAAAGATCACCCGGGTTCTTGCCCAGGATGTTCACCAGCACATTGAGGCGGCCGCGATGGGCCATGCCGATGACGACTTCCTTCACGCCGTAGGAGCCACCGCGCTGGATGAGTTCATCCACCAGCGGAATCAGGGATTCGCCGCCTTCCAGACCGAAGCGCTTGGCGCCGGCATATTTGGTACCCAGGTATTTTTCCAGGCCTTCGGCGGCCGTCATGCGTTCCAGCACATGTTTCTTGGTGTCGGCGGAGAAATTCGGATTGCCGCGCACACTTTCCAGGCGTTGCTGTATCCAGCGCTTTTCGGCCGTGTTGACGATGTGCATGTATTCCGAACCGATGGAGCCGCAGTAGATGGCGTCCATGGCCTGCACCATTTCACCCAGCGTGCACTCTTCCTTGCCGATGGCCAGGTTGCCGGTATTGAAAACGGTATTGAGATCGGCCGGTGTCAGGCCATGCGTGGCCAGATCAAGGTCGGGCACGGTCTCGCGCTGCATGAGGCCGAGAGGGTCCAGCCGGGCGCGCTGGTGGCCGCGGTTGCGGTAACCGGCAATGAGCTGCAGCACGGCCACCTGACGACGCTCGTGTTCGGTGCTGACACGGCTGGTGGGCAGCGCCTGGGCGCGGGAGGAATTCTTGGCAAGAAGCAGGAACTGCTCGCGTATGCCCTTGTGCGGTGTGTCCTGGGCAACGCCATCGACACGGGGAAGCTTTTCAAAATAGCTGCGCCAGTCTTCGGGAACCGACTGGGGGGAAACGAGGAATTGTTCGTAAAGCTCTTCGACGTAAGCTGCGTTTTCTGCCGAGAGTTGGGAGGTGCTCCACTGGCGCAGCATTTGCCCGTCTTGCATGACTGATTGTTCCTGCTTAAGAGAAGTTCCGCCACAGAGTCTCGTCAGTCTGCGGTCGGGAGCTGTTTCGCCTTCTCTTTACCTTGACCCGCGATGCCTTTGTAAGGCGTCGCGACCTGCAACCCACCCCAGTCTGGCGGTGAATTGCGTAAACAGCTGCCTCGATGCCGCGGTTGACGGCAAAAAGGCTGGATGGCGTTGCCATCTGGCTTGGCCTGCACGGCCTGATGGGTACCGCCCATGGATATGGCACCGTACCCGGAGATACCGGCAATGCGGCCGGTATTCTGCACCCGTTGGCCTGCAAGGGCTACCGGGCAAGTGTTCACCAACGGAAGTCGTGAACTGATTTAACAACCACCCTGTTTGAAACGAAGGGCCGGCAACAATACCGGCACATTTTTCCTGGCAGGACAAGCTGCCGGCACGGGGCCGGCAGACCCGGGACCACCCTTGAGCTCAGGTGCCCTGCGACAGCAGCATGTTGCGGATATGGCCGATTGCCTTGGTCGGGTTGAGGCCCTTGGGGCAGACACTCACGCAGTTCATGATGCCGCGGCAGCGGAAGACGCTGAAGGGGTCATCCAGCTTGGCCAGACGCTCGGCGGTGGCCGTATCACGGCTGTCGGCCAGGAAGCGGTAAGCCTGGATGAGCGCGGACGGACCCAGGAATTTTTCCGGGTTCCACCAGTAGGACGGGCAGCTCGTGGAGCAGCAGGCACAGAGGATGCACTCGTAGAGGCCGTCCAGCTTTTCACGCTCTTCCGGTGCCTGCAGGCGTTCCTTGGCCGGCGCCGGCGTGTCGTTGATCAGGTAGGGCTGCACCTTCTCGTACTGGTTGTAGAACATGTTCATGTCCACAACGAGGTCACGGATCACGGGCAGGCCGGGCAAGGGCTTGATCACGATCTTCTTGGGCAGGGTCCGCATGTTGATCAGGCAGGCCAGGCCGTTCTTGCCGTTGATGTTCATGCCGTCGGAACCGCAGATGCCTTCGCGGCAGGAACGGCGGAAGCTCAGGGACTCGTCCACTTCCTTGAGCTTG
>JASLCO010000335.1 GCA_030146505.1 Moraxellaceae bacterium | reverse complement strand
ATGACTGGAACAAGGCCTACAAGAAATCGGCCCGTGTGGTCGGTGACGTCATCGGTAAATACCACCCGCATGGCGATACCGCCGTGTACGACACCATCGTGCGTATGGCCCAGCCGTTTTCGCTGCGTTACATGCTGGTGGACGGGCAGGGCAACTTCGGTTCGGTGGACGGCGATAATGCCGCTGCCATGCGATACACCGAAGTGCGCATGACCAAGCTGGCGCATGAGCTGCTGGCCGATCTCGACAAGGAAACCGTGGACTGGGTGCCGAACTACGACGGCACGGAAATGATCCCGGATGTCATGCCCACCAAGGTGCCCAATCTGCTGGTGAATGGTTCCAGCGGTATTGCCGTGGGCATGGCCACGAATATTCCGCCGCACAATCTCACCGAAGTCATCAATGGCTGCCTCGCCTATATCGACAATAACGAGATCACCATTGATGGCCTGATGGAGCATATCCTCGGTCCGGATTTCCCCACCGCCGCCATCATCAATGGCCGTGCCGGCATCATCGAGGCTTATCGCACCGGCCGCGGCCGCATCTATATGCGTGCCCGCCACGAGATAGAAACCGATGCCAAGACCGGTCGCCAGACCATCGTCTTCACGGAAATTCCCTATCAGCTGAACAAGGCCCGCGTGATCGAGAAAATCGCCGAGCTGGTGAAAGAGAAAAAGCTGGAAGGCATTTCCGAGCTGCGTGACGAATCCGACAAGGACGGCATGCGTATCGTCATCGAGCTCAAGCGTGGTGAAGTGGCGGAAGTGGTGGTGAACAACCTCTTTGCACAGACCCAGCTGCAGAGCGTGTTCGGCATCAATATGGTCGCCTTGATCGACAAGCAGCCCAAGCTGCTCAACCTCAAGGAAATCCTCGAAGCCTTTGTGCGTCACCGCCGTGAGGTGGTGACACGCCGCACAGTGTTCGAACTGCGCAAGGCGCGTGAACGTGGCCATATCCTCGAAGGTCTGGCCGTGGCACTGGCCAATATCGACCCGGTCATCGAACTCATCAAAACTTCGCCCAGCCCGGCCGATGCCAAAGACCGCCTCATGCTCAGCTCCTGGGAGCCGGGTGCCGTTGTCGCCATGCTGGAGCGTGCCGGTGACCGCAATGCCTGCCGCCCGGATGCACTGCCGGCGCAATTCGGTTTTGTGGATGGCAAATACAATCTCTCTGCCGAACAGGCCCAGGCCATTCTCGATCTGCGTCTGAATCGCCTCACCGGCCTCGAGCAGGACAAGCTGCTGGCCGAGTACCAGGAACTGCTGGAACGCATCAAGGAGCTGGGCCTGATCCTGGCTGATCCGGAGCGCCTGCTGCAGGTGATCCGTGATGAACTGACGCAGGTGCGTGATCAGTTCGGTGACAAGCGCCGCACGGAAATCATCGGCTCCAAGCTGGATCTCACCCTGGAAGACCTCATCACCGAAGAACAGGTGGTGCTGACTATTTCTCATACCGGCTATGCCAAGACACAGCCGTTGGCGGATTACCGTGCGCAGCGTCGTGGTGGTCGTGGCAAGTCTGCCACCGCAATGAAGGACGAGGATTACATCGAGCATTTGCTGGTCACCAGCACGCACTCCACCGTGCTCTGCTTCACCAGCGCCGGCAAGGTGTACTGGCTCAAGGCCTATGAACTGCCATCCGGTGGTCGCGGCTCCAAGGGCAAACCGGTGGTGAATATCCTGCCGCTGGCCGAAAGTGAACGCATTACGGCCCTTCTGCCGATTGATCTGGCGGCCTATGCCGATCAGGACGAAGACGATGTCGAGGATATTGAAGACAGCGTGATCGAGGCTGTAGCTGAAGTTGTTGAAGGCGAAGAAGGCGAGGGCGGTGATGATGATGCCGACGATCTCGCGCTGACCGGACAGGACGAAGCTACCGGCACTTTCATTTTCATGGCCACTGCTTCCGGCACCGTGAAAAAGACGCCGCTTTCGCAATTCAGTCGTCCGCGTAGCAATGGCCTGATTGCTCTGCGTCTGGAAGAAGGTGACACCCTGATTGCGGCTGCTGTAACCAATGGTGGTTGCGAGGTCATGCTCTTCTCCGACGGTGGCAAGGTCATACGCTTCAAGGAAAAACATGTGCGCACCATGGGCCGTACGGCGCGTGGTGTGCGCGGTATGCGCCTGCCTTCCGGCCAGAAACTGATTTCCATGATTGTTCCGGAGTCCGGCGCACAGATTCTGACGGCTTCCGAAAACGGTTATGGCAAACGTACCGGTCTGGCCGGTTTCCCGCGTCGCGGCCGTGGCGGCCAGGGTGTGATTGCCATCCAGACCTCCGAGCGCAATGGTTCTCTGGTGGGTGCTGTGCAAGTGGTGGATGCAGACGAGCTCATGCTCATCTCCGATCAGGGCACGCTGGTGCGTACCCGTGTGGCGGAGGTTTCTGAATCCGGCCGTAATACCCAGGGTGTGCGTCTGATCAAGCTGGCCGAGGACGAGCATCTGGTTGGCCTCGTGCGTCTTGCTGATGTCGGCGGCGATGATGCAGTCCTTGAGGACGAGTTGGTGGCGGAAGAGGGCGAAGCGGATGCCGGTCTGGATGCCTCCAGCGATACGCCAGCAGCCGATGAAGAATGAGCGATACAGAAGCTGTTTTAGACTCTGCTTTAAAGGAATTTGATGACATGACACGCGCTTATAATTTCTGTGCCGGCCCCGCCGCACTGCCGCAATCGGTTCTGAGC